>JARXWK010000002.1 GCA_029916745.1 Dysgonomonadaceae bacterium PH5-43
TGATTAATTGTTTGTAATTCAGTACCATAAATATAATCAATCTTTAGCTGTTATGCTAATTTTTTATCGAATTTCTTATATCGAACTCACGTTAATAATACTCTTCATGATCCTTTTTTAGCTGTATGATTTCCTCTTTGGAAACTTCATACAATAACGCATTACCAGCCTCTGATTTATATAGTAAATCGCCGTCGGTATACATATCCATTAGGTCGATCCTGTCAGTCTCATTGAGTTGCTCTCTTGAGATATTGTGATAGAAAATTTTTCCCATTGCTTTAATTTTTTAGTTTTAAAATATCTTCGACCACTCCGATGTAAACTTCCTCTTCGTGCTTGTCGATTAAGATGTCTACATCATCTATTGCTTGATTGTATCCATATCTCGCGCCAGCCTCAAAAGCTACCTCTATTTTATCTCGCTCCGATAATTGCGGTAGAAATTGTGACTCGAATTTTCGCCTGAATACCTTTGATTTTTCTTTGAGTTTTTCTTCGTTCATAATCATTTATATCTTTTTAGCCTCAATTATTACCAACACTGTCTTATCCGTAGAAGAGTAGATCAACAGCTTATTATCGACAATCTCCCTTTTAATGGTTTTGCCGGAACATTTCGAGTTTCTTCGAATATAAGTGTGCTCGTCTAATCGCGAGGATATAACTCTCAGAGTTAGTAAAACATCCCCGTCTTCGACTCTCCAATGAGCCAGATCGAGGCGCGCTATAAACATCAGTATCCAAGCAGGCATCCGGCTCGCACTTACCCTATAGTTTGCTGTTAGTTGTATCATAGTTCAGTTTTTATTCCTAATGCTTTTTCTACTGCTTTCAGATTTTCATCGTACTGAATACATAACTTGGCATAGTGCTTTTTAAGATTAGCATCCGTCAACTTTCCTATTATATCATTGGTTTTCTGTAAGGCTACCAATAATTCGGGAGTAGCTGCGATCATAGAGGCATATCTACGCTGCTTTATCAGTAAGGCATCCGATTGGATATCGGACGTCGAACAAGCTAATAGGCATACAGGAAATTTGTTTGCATCATCTTCAACTATACCAAAATTAGCACTTCTTAGTTTGTTTAATGGAGATTTGAACTCTTCCATTTTCCATCTTAATTGTTGTTTTTTAATTACTTTACTCATGGCTTATTTATGATTTTTTACTTTTCGGTTTACTCATTTCTTCTACTAACTTGTCAAACTCCTCTTGAGTCTCATTCATGGGAGAGAAATGCTCCTTTACCCAGTCAAAGGGTTTTATATGTTTCTTAAGCACTTCTCGGGCATCTCTCCGAGCTTTTTCTGCACACATTTCGATATACTCATCTTCCGTCATATTGTAGTCTGTAATGGTATCTACAACGGTTGAGAACCTGCATAATAAGCCATTCGGCTGACGTGATATAAAACTTCCCATCTTTTTTATTTTCTTAATTCCGATTGAGCCGAGAAATGAAAGTCATTCCTCAACCGTTTGATTTTCCGTTCGTCTATCAGCGCCTGATCAAGATAATCGTAAAAGATAGTTCTTGTCCGGGTATTGATCCTGATGGCATTGGTCGTTTTCCTTATCCTGTAAATAAGGTTATACATGCTTCTTTTCCTTGAATTTCCGTTCTCGTTCATATCTATCGTTGATTTTTGTTTGTAACTTGGATTGTAATTTCCGGATCCGGGTCAGATCCGCATATAGATTTTTGCATTCCCGGAGCAGTTCGTCATATCGATCGCGCTTGAAGGTTTTATCCTTTTTCCGTTCCAAATCCGGAAGAAGCTTCAGGATGTCTTTTTCCCGGTCGATCAAAAGCAACAAAGCCTTTTTCAGTCTTTCTGTCGATAAAAGACCTTTCCGCCTGCAAATAGCCAGATTCTCCGGATTGTCGTTTAAAGTGTCGTAATCGATATGATAAACTATGTATCCTTCAGGTACCGGAGAGATATAATTGTGATAGAACCAGCGGGTATAGGGAATAAATCCACCATTTACTTTGACCATCCTACGACCTCCCCAAATACGCGTCGTTTCTTCTGCTGCAACTTTTCGTATTCCGCGGGTATATACATTCCATTCTTTTGTGAAACATTGTCGCGGGAGCAGCTCTTTATTCCTTTTTTTTATCGCTTCTACTTCTTCCGGAGTCCGTTTGAGTCCGAGCAGGTCGCGTTTCTTATCAATGTGTTTTTTTGTGAATATCCGGTACACTTTTTTACCGTCAATGACCCGGAAAGTTTTCTTTCGTTTGTTCAACCGTTCAGCTAGTTCAGTGTCTCCATATTTACGGAAGTTCGCCTCTAAATACCGGATATCTTCATCGCTCCAGCGAATCTGAATCCCTTTGCTTAATCCCATCCGGCGTACCTGATGACGCAATGCTCCCAGATCGACCCGGGTATTCGTCGGTCTGGTATCGTTGACCGCCTTCAGGAGTTCCGTCCAGGTCATTTCATAAAAATGTTTTCTTATGAAAGCCAAATCGAAGCAATCCCACTGAACTTTCTCTTTAGGTTTCATCATCCGTATTAAAACTATATTCGTAAAGACAAGAACTGCATAGTTCACAACTGGATCCCGGACGTAAGTCGGAAGATAAGAACTCCGATCCGCATTCTTCACAGGTCAGTATTTCTACCTGATCGTCCGGATCCAATGCTATTGAATCTTCGCACTTTCCAAGTCCCCAATCCGCTCCGGAAGATAAAACATGCTGCTTTTGACAATCATTGCTCATGCAGGCATGATATACGCATTCCCAGTTGTTTGCCTTACACTTCATCGAATAAATCATTTTTAATCGGTTTCTCATAAGCCAGGATACAAAAAGCTAATTGCTGGGTACTCCAATCTATCCGCTTATTCTTATACATGGTTTTAATAATATCCCTGCATTTTTCTGCCGAATAACCGGTGTCGAGCCGGGCAATCGATTCGTTAATCTTATCTATCGTAAAATAACTGATCCCGACGATCGTAGCCTGTCCCTTTAATGTTCCCTTCAGTATTATGCTTTTTTCGGCTCCGATGAAATACTTTTTATCGTTCCGGAGCCGGAGCGTTGAGAAAGCATCGCAATTCAGTTTATTATTCCAGTTGTTCGAAAAATCCAAATATTCTTCCATGATTTTGATAAATTTGCCATTTCCCTTGCAGTACCAACAATAGTTTTCCATTTTATTCTGTTTCTTTTTCACTTCAAAATCCTCATATAAATGTCCTTTTTCACAGGAACACACAAAACGATACTTTCCGGGATAAAGCGTTACTGTCATTACTTTTCGTTTTTAGCTTTATAGTTAGTCTCCATCAAACAAACCTCTTCGTATATTTCTTCCCATGAGGGAAGTCCTCCGACTTGTTTGTCGTCTATATAAAGATGGGCATATACCTTCCTGGAAGCGTATCCGTATTGCTTCACACTTGTCGTTTCATGTTCATTAACCCGGTCGAAAGGGATACCTTTTTCAAGTAGCCAGTTGACCATCTCTGTTTGTCGTTCTCCTTCCCTGCACGTCCAGATAATCAGGTAATGTCCGGCTGCTTTCAGTTTTTTCATACTTTCGATAGCATAAGGAGCCGGAGCGCCTATGGACGGCCATTTGCCTACATGCAAGGTTCCATCAAAATCAATTGCTATTATCATTCTCTTTATTGTTTGAGTAATTTTTTTTATTATCCCAAATGCCTTTCGGTAGTGAGCAAAGCCAATCTCCGAGAGGCTTTATGAGTCCTAACTCGTCTTTTGCTTTGAATTCATTGGAGAATATCTCAATAAAAACCCGGAGAGAGACCTCCTTTTCATTTACCTTGGAAAGACAATAACCATCAAGAGTGATGAGAAGAAGAAACAAAGCAGCACAGGCTTTCGTCCGCTCCTCATCGGCTCTTGAGTTCCTCTTTACCCGGCTAATCCTTGCCATGGATGAAAATGTCAAGAATATTACTTTCTTTCATCCCGGAAATATGGTAATCGGCCATTGTTCCCTTCATTCCTTCATGGAGAGTCTCAATCGCATCTTCGATCGTATCGCCTTGGGTCAACATCGCTACGTTCGTTTTTCTTTCGGCACCGGACTTTTCATCCAAAGTGATAAAGGAGATATTGGCACGCCACCAATAGTCTGACTCATTACTTGGAAGATTTCCGCATATTTTGCCCGACGAACACTTGTAACCGTAAACTCCCCGCTGATATAGGGCTGTATCTCTTCGATGATACGCGCTTCGGCTTCAGCATGAGAGAGGGCATCGACCAAGTAAGGTTCAGTAACTTTCCGCTGAACCCCGTTCTCCATTATTTTCTCATACGAGATTTTACATTCAAACCAAATCATACTATTTACTTTTTAGGTGAGTAATACTTTGTTTTATTGCCACAGCATTCCTTTGCCTTCCGTCCGGATCCGCACGAACAGGAGTCGTTCCGTCCTGTTTTCCTGGCTACGATCGGACTTCCTTCCCCTTTGATCACTAATACCTTTTGATGTACTTTTACCATGGTTACACGCGATTAAAGGATGGTTCCACTTTCCTCCAGTTGTTATACTTATCCTTTTCCTCGAAATAGAAATGGATAGCTGTTTTCTCCACTACATTCGATTCCCGGAAGAGCGCCATGATCTCACTGTATTCGGATGAATTAAAATCTCCCTCCAGCTCATAGAGGTAAGAAATAGATTTGTAGTCCAAATCGCCGGACTCGTTACGCTGGAGCATTTTCATACAAAGCTTGTACATCGGATCGGATGTTCCCTTTTCGCTATTCTTGACCCAGTCCTTCAGGAACTCGACCAGACGTTTTTCGGCAATGTCCGCACGTTCGTCAAAACCTTTAACCTTGTTTCCCTTAACCTGGAACTTGAAATCCCCGTCGTTCAGTAGGAATCCGATCTGATCGTCACGTTTCAGTTTACCGTACTCCTTCATAATTTCAAACCAGGCTTCCGATTCTTCCCGGAGCCACTTTTTGAACTCTTTGGTCTCTTCTACATACTGGTAGAATTTTTGTTTAATCCGGTGGATCCAATCCATCCGTAAACCTTCATAGGCTTCTTTCCGCCTGTTGGTTTCTTCTTGCTTTTCTTCCTGCAATTTCCGGAGCAGATCTTCCCTCTCTTGGAATGTTAATTTTGAAATGTCCATTTGAATTGTATTTAATCGTTAATAACTGTACTCAGTTTCATCAGTTGTTTAAATCTTCTGTCTCGGGCTGCTTTGGTATCGAATTTCTCCAATGTTATCCAGGAACTGTTCGATTTGAGCCTCTTTATCCTGATATTCGGCTGATCATCTTTGCGGATAATCATAAATCCGGCTTGCAGTACTTTTCTTTGGCTGTCTCCGTCCATGGTAATTGTTTTTTAATTTGATGTTGATAAATAATCCAATACCTCTATCGTTATCTCCTCAACCATATCCAAATCCTTTTTCTTTTTGTTGAACGCCGAATACAGACTGCGTAATTGCTCCAAAGGGATCTCGTTAAACTCATCTCGTTTGGCGGCACGACAGGCGATTGATTTAATTTTACCGATATTTTCTTGCACATTCATCGCTCGCAGCCATGCGCCGATGGAAGCGATTAATCTTTTGCGATGTTGGTCGAGTTCAGCAAGTTTAGGATTAAGTTCTTTATCAAGGGCATTGCAGGCCTCAATCAGTTGCGCTGCGCTTAAATCCCGACTGCTTGTTACACTGTAACTTGACAGAATAGCTTCTTTAGCCTTTTCTCCACCTCCTGTAAGTCCCAATAGGGTATGAAACTTTTTAATCAAGCCCTTTATCTGTTTTTCTTCAAATGTTAGTGTCGCCATAATTCTCCTTTATTATAATCCGATATATTCATTTGCTCCCTTTTCCCAAATAATAAAATCATTCATCTTCTCTCCTGCGCGAGAATTAGTAATTACCTTAAATCCTTCTACCCGCATTTTTAACTCGGCGAGTTTCATTATATAATCACCGACATTTGTATCGGGAATACCACCCTTTTCGTGACTTATCCATATCAGCAGCTTGTTTTTCATTCGCTTGCGAAAACGTTCGTAAGCGGGTATTCCAAATTGTTTAGTTACATCTTCTCCATTAACTGATTCGATATAATATCTAAGAGTAGTTAAACTGTCGACTATGAGTATATCAAAACCTTTTCGTTGTACCATTTTTTTAGTTATCTCTTCAAAAGTTGCCTCGTCATCAGCTGCAACTATTTTGTTTCCGCATTCCACCATCTTTTCCCGCCTCCATGATTTTTGAAATGTCATGTTGTTGCCCTGTTCACGTGTCCAATACAGCACGCGCCCAAAGTTTGTCAGATATTTGGCTAATTGCATGGCAAAACCCGTTTTCCCACTTCCGCTCGTTCCGTAGATTATCCAACTGCCCGATACGGGAGGCTCGCCGAAACTGTTGAGCCATCTACCCGTAAAAGGCATTGTTTTATGTTTCGTCTCGAGAATATTATTGTTCGTAAAAAACCCCATTTAAACCGCACTTAAACGTTTTTTTAATTTCAATATAAACCCTCCTTAAACGGCTATCGGTAGCCAGCAGCATTTGTCTTATATCCGTACCTTCCGGAGCATTGGCTTTGATAACGGCTGCTGCTTGTGCGGCATAGAACTCGATGCGCTCTTCTTTCCCCTCGGGAGTTATTTTTTGGAACCGCGCTCCATACCGGTCGAATATTTCGGCATAACCTACTTTCTTGTGTCGGATTCCACTGTTGATTTTTTCACGCAAACCGTCCGCGCCCATCATATACCACCCACAACACTCTTTGGTTTTATTTTGGAGGGCTTTGAGCTCAAGGAAAGCAGGATAATTAAGATCGCCGGCTTCATCAAGAATAATAAGGGGGTTGAGTAGTGTGCGGAGATAAAACACCAAATCGCCATACACATCGCGGTAAATACCGGTATGTCCAACCCCCAATTCTTTGGCTATAAATCTCACTAATTGTTGTTTCGTTTTTACTTGAGAACAATCTACATATACTACATTCTTATGAGTTCTGGCATATTGTTCCGCCGCATAGGTTTTCCCTATGCCGGCGTCATCACAGAGGACACCGAGTGCGCTTTTCTCCTGACAAAATTCCAATTGTGTGGTAACGCTCACAAATACGGCTGTTTTTGCCGTTCGCCAGGCAGATCTGCCGCTCAGTTCCACATTTAGATGTCTGGCAAGACTTATCCACTTGGCATCGGAAAGTACCTTTTCCGTTTCTCCGTTTTTTATACGATTGTAGATGGAGCCGTTGATTCCTAAACTTACAGCATATTGGCTGTCGCTTCCTCCGAAATTTTCGCGCCGCTCAGTCATTACAGCTGCGATCTGTTTTTTTAATTCTCTTGTAATCATGCATTTGGTGTTTTAATGATAAATGTTTTACATTGAATTGAGTGCTTTTGCCGCCCAATCTTCCGATTCCCAACCATCGTAATCTTCCATAAGTTCCGGAGCCTCCTGCTCTCTGATGGGCGTTGCTTCGGAGTTATCGACCATGGAGATAACCGTATTTACCGTTTCCGTTTTCATACTGCCGATTTTGCCCAGATGTTTTTCCGTTTTGGCCTCTTTAGCGAGTTTTTTGGCGGAACTTATAAACCCGAGTTGTTCGTGCATTATGCGATCATCCTCTTCTGTTCGTTCGATTTTGGCTTCCTGGAATCTGCCTAAATCACGAGGACTGTCGATATAGCGTTCATCCTGATAGATAAATATTTCGCTTACTTCGTTATTATTATCGGGTATGTAATAGGCTTGAGCATTGGTATTATTCGGCTTGAATCGTTCTATGAGAGAAGCATCGTTCAGCCACCATTCGCGATAATCAACTGTGAATGTACTACCCTTTTTAAGGCTTGTTTCCGTACATTTGCCCCACTCTTTACAAAGTAGCCTCCAGTTGAGTGGAGCCAGTTCGGCGTGTTGTTTCATTACAAGAACCTGCATGCGTGTCATTCCGCCGTACAGGTATGCTCCGGTCTTCTTGTCTTTTGCCGTATGCTTTGCGTTATTCATGGCTGAGATTTGCGCCTGATCTTCCTTTACAACGCGATCAAAATCCCACGCTTCCAACTGATCTTTGTATGTGTCATTCAATTCATCGAATACCTTTTCCTGGGTACTTAAATAGGCTTCATGCTTCGCATAATGCCGGCCTTTTGCCATTCCAAGACGTACCTCCGCATATTCTCCGTAATACTTTTTCCCTTTAATCTTATGCTCAGCTCTCTTTTCTCGCGAGTTCATGGGAGCGGTAAAAGTAGTGTGTAAAAATGTCCTGTCAAGTTTGCCTTCTATCTCCGTTCCTTTCATCAAGTGATTTTCGACTTCCACCTCGCCGGGTGTACGAAGTCCCCATGCACGAAGATTGTTCCACATATTACGGAAGCAATCCATTACCAGGTTAGTGTCTTTCTTCAGCGAGTATGCCGAACCGATGATACAACCGCTCGCCACGTCAAAGGCATAGTAAGCGTGAACCCATGCTGTTGTTTTATTTCCTTTTTTGTCGGTTACAATACATTTGCGTACCAGGTCGCGGTCGTCCATCGAAATCTTACTAAGCGAATGGTAGGGACTTTTTCTATTGACCGCCGCATTGTGTTTGTTTTGGTTGTAATGGAAATCGTTACGCATGCGGTCAACAATCTTCCGGTTCAACGGATCGTTCAAAATATTGAACACCATGGTATCGCTGATGGTATCGGGTTCGCCGTTCCGGTAAAAATCTACGCGGTTAAAAATCTCGCCGGTTTCCTCATTGTAAATTTCACGCATACCGAGAATAAATTCATTGTATATCTTTGTTACATCACTCATAAAGGGTTTACTTTTCTCTCCGTAAATGCTGATAACGATTCGTGTTATCATATCACGTTGTTTTTTTGTCCGGTTTTGATTCCCGATCTTCCCACTTAGTAATGAGGCGTAATTATTGCCGGAATAATTCCGATACGCTTGCTGTAAACGCCGGTAGTTCCAGGGTAGAGTGTGTGGATATTTTTCCGATACAGCCGGCATTATATTCTCTTGTCGTTTCCAAAATTCTATCTCGCGAAACTTGTTTGCTTTTCCGGCTGCCGCATGGCGGGAGTAGCTACGCTCATAAACAGTTCGAAGTGCGTTCAGAATCTTAGCTGAATTTTCATACTTCGTTTGTTCCTCCGGTTTAAGATGAATGCCGGGATATTTCTCGTATGTTTTGAAAAAATCGCGAGCCTTTGGATCGGGAAGAATGTTTCTCAAGACTGCGTTTTGTTCCTCAATCCTTTCAAGTCGGCTTTTCTCATCCGATAGCTCCGGATAAGCCTCGTAAAGCAATTCTTTGTATTGGTGCGGGAAACTGTCAGCGGGATATAAGGCAGGGTTGCCATAGCTGGCTTTACCTGCTATATTGCTGATTTTGCCACGATGAATGAGTGATTTGAATGTCCCTTCCGGAATCACCTTCATGGCCTCCGCGCCGGTTATGCATATTTCTCCGTTAAATGCTTCCATTGTTTCTTTTATCTTAGTTCCCGCCCGGGAGTCGAACCCGGCTTAAAGCCTTTACTTTTACGGGAGAATGATTAACTTTGTGTTGTCTAATTCAAAAAATCAATCATTATGGCTAAATCAAGCTGTCCTAAATGTGGGAACCACTCTTTCGAGGTGGTTTTCAACTCTCCGAAAGGTTCTAATTTTCAACTCTGGTTTGTACAGTGTGATTCGTGCGGATGTGTCGTTGGTACTCATGAAAAAATATTAATTACAAGTATGATTCAGGATCTTGCCTAAAAACTAAATGTTAAATTGACGTACAATATTTAACTTTTTCATAAACATCGATTTTTATCGGACTACCTATATATCCGAGACTTGGAGATAAACTTTCTACATTAACCGTAAGGCCTATTTCTCGTGCCTTTACAATCGACTCGTTCAGTAGCGTTAGACGTTTTTGGATAGTTGATGCTATCTCCTTTTTTTCATTTTCAAGTTTCATGATTCGTGATTTTTAGGTTCTAATTGATAAGCAGCTTCCTGGGCATGTACCTGAAGCTTCATAAATTCGGGGATACTCATACCGACTAAGGAGCCGGAGACTTTTACAGCGCCGTCCACATATACAGCAACCTTTCCGTTCTTAAAGTCGGCAATGATTTTAACCCGGTCGGAAAAAACTTGGGTCATTGTCTGCTCGGCTGTCTGATGGGTGGTTTCACAATCCGGCGCCCAGGATTCGGGAGACGGACTACCGTCATAGATCCGGCCGCCTCTCTCAAGGGCTGCTTTCCTGATCAGATTGGCTTTACCCTGACTCGTTTCAAAATTTAAGGCTTTCCAAACAGTTACTCCGGAAACGCCGAAGTCTTTCTCTAAGCCCTTTTTTACTTCACTGGGAAGCATGATTTCTTTGTTTGCCATATTCCTCTTATTTAAGATTCGATTTTTATTTGTAACTTTAGCCGCGAATTAAAAATCTTAATTCGACACAAAGATAAGGGATAATTTTCAACTAATCAAAATAAAACGGGATAATTTTCAACTAAATGCAAAATATATTAAATCAAATTGGAGAAATAGCCATAAACGAGGGCATTACAATAGGTGCCTTAGAAAAGAAAATTGGAGCAAGTAAAGGTGTTTTATCCCGTGCCATACAAAACAACACGGATATTCAATCTAAATGGCTTCAACGGATAGTTGAAAATTATCCCCAATACAATACTGCTTGGCTATTGACAGGAAGGGGGGAAATGAAAGAAGGAAAAGAAGCGCCTCGGCTTATTCCTTTCTATGACACCGAAGCAATAGGAGGTAAAAACCAATATGGTGCCGACATGGCTCCAGTATCAGCTCCCAAAGCGTATATTAATCCGGGAGACTTATTATCGGATGCAACAGCTGCTCTCCGATATTATGGAGATAGCATGAAGGAATATCCCAAAGGATGTATTCTGGCGCTTCGGAGGCTATATGACAACCTGACAAGATTAACTCCGGGAAGAAACTATGTGATTGAAACATCGGAAGACCGGTTTACAAAACGGATACAGATAGGTGATAGCGAAACATACTATATGGCATACAGTTCCAACGAGGAAAAATATGAAGATGGACGTTTAATTCATGAACCTTTCCGTATCTACTTTGAAGACATACACAAAATATTCTTAGTAGTTGGACATATAGAGAAGGAAGCTCTCGGAGAAATGTTATATGAACCGCTAAAAAACACAAAGGAATAATGAATACAGATTTTACTCCTGAATGGGAAAAAGAATTCAAACGAATACAATTCAATGCCGTTCGTTTTATCGAAGAGTATTACAACAAATTACATCCGGAGAATCCCATAATACTGAATGATGAAGAAAAGCAAAAGATATTCAACCGATATAAAAGAATTCCACTGATTGATGGATCTCCTTTTGAATATTCAAAAAGGATAGAGGAATTGAAAAAACAAGGCTATAAAGATTGGGAAATATACTAATGAGAATGTGTACGTAAAATACATTCTCTCTCTTCGCTCTATAAAAAACACTCAAATTCAAGTGTACAAAGCGGCAATATCTCTATTTTGCATATATATGTATCATTCAGTAAATTACCTTGCAAAGAGGGGTGTTTTAAGAGGGTATTTTGTATGCACGAAGGGGTACTTTAAGCTCGTTTTTTGATACTTTAATGCTCGAAAATCTGCAAAAAGAGGCGTTTTCAGCCTATATTTATACATAAAACTGCATACCCAATTGCATACTCAACTGCATACCCTTTATGCAAAAAAACGTATTTTTCCGCATTTTTCCTCTCTTTTTTATTGTTCGATATAAATAGATTTCTGCCGATATATTTGAAAAGGGATATAGATTACTGGGTGGTAATAAAAAAGGCTCGTATGAGCCTGAAATGACCGATTTAGAGGGGTATACGCACAAAGATCGACATTTGACTTAAATCTTAATGGAAATGAATATTTTTGCTTAAAAAATAGGATTAAGAATGAATAAAAAAGAATTGAATATAAAGAAAAAAGAGTTTGAGAAGTTATATTTTACAGGCAAATATACTCAAAAAGAAATAGCGGAAAAGATTGGTATATCAAAAGTAAGTATTTTTAAGTGGATCAAAGATTTACCAGCAACTAAATATATTAAAATTCGGACTAATTTGGTACAAGAATTAGAACGTTTGTCGGCTGATCCGCAAGGTAACGAAGATTTAATATTCAGATATATTGAAAACCTGAATCTACTGGATACAATGATTAGAAAGGCCAAATATTTACCTTCCATATAAGGAGATTAAACTTTTTCTTTAAAATAATGGCTTTTTTATACTAAAAAATTAAAGCAGATTAAAGTTGCATTATACTTTTGTACAGTTCGTTTAAAATTTGGCGCGGATTAGAATTTGATGTAACTTATTGTTTTTCGTCTGGTTGCATTCCTATTCTTTATATTGTTTAAATGTACTGTTTGTTTTTACCCCCATAATTGCTGTTATAATATCTCCAATCTTTATTTTGTCTTTGATATATTTATCATCTTTTGTGTAACCTATAACCACTAATTTATCTTCTATAAACTTTACTTTAATAGGCGGTTTTAAGGAACTGAAATTTTCTCTTGCAATATTAAAAGCGGCGTGAGAGTCGTCGATGGCAGTTGCTAACTTATAGCAAGCATCTTTATACAAAGTCTGGTTGTTCGCAAGTATGAATTCGGGTAGTATTTCTTCAAGGGTTTTGTTCCAGTCATTGTCGCACATATCTCTGTAAGGGAAGAAGTAATTAACAATATTCCAATATCTAAATAACGACAATAAGCGATAGGGTAAATCTGGAGAAAGCATATCTTCGTATGTGTTCTCATTCGTGATATTTAAGTTAGCATTGTTGCGGTTAATACTAACATAATGATTGCTATCTATAATGCTATTGTCAAGAATGTATTGTAGCTTAGATATTGTTTCTGGCAGTAAGTAATCAGGGTTGAATAGTATTCCGTAGTTAGGTTTAACCTTTATTCTTTCCTCATTAATAATGTTTTCGAGAGGTTGTTTATCTGTATTTTGCGGAATATCAGGGAGACTAAACACCCAATTGTTTAGTATGGTTTTCCATTGCAATTCATCATTTATGCTATCAATTTGGTTTATTATATTAATAAATTCAGCATCCCAATCGTACTCTCCAGCCGCAACAGAAGGGTGATGATATTTGAGGAATCCCCAAAGTTGACCTGTCGCAATTAGTTTCTTTATAGGTATCTTTTCTTCTTTATGATTACAAGCGGTAATGCTGCATAAAATTATGCAGATTAGGAGTTTTGAGGTTTGTTTTATAAAGTTATTCATCTTTGTGACCCCAACAGGACTCAAACCTGTGACCTGCAGAACCGGAATCTGCCGTTCTATTCAACTAAACTATGGGGCCTTTAACGTCTGCAAAGGTAAACTAAAAACAAGAAATCGACAAATAATATCAATAAGGAAAAAGACAATTAAATACTTTGGCATTTTGAAAGAATTGGCTTACCTTTGTGTTCAAAAGAACATAAATATGAGTTATTTAATAACACCTAAAGGATATAAGCCCACTCTAAGTAAAGTAGAAACGGAAAGTGCAATAAAGAAGATTAAAGAATTTTTCCAACAAAATCTATCTTCCGAATTGAGATTAAGACGAACTACTGCTCCTCTGTTTGTGCTTAAAGGACAGGGTATTAACGATGATCTTAGCGGAACGGAAAGAGCTGTAACTTTTCCCATCAAAGAACTGGGAGACGCAAAAGCAGAGATAGTTCATTCGTTGGCTAAATGGAAACGACTTACCCTTGCCGATCACGGAATCGAAAAAGGATATGGTATTTATACAGATATGAATGCCATTCGTGCTGATGAAGAATTGGGTAACCTTCACTCTTTATATGTAGACCAATGGGATTGGGAGTTGCATATTGATGAGTCTGACAGAAATATTGAATTTCTTAAAGATATAGTAGAGCGTATATATGGTGCAATAATACGAACCGAATATATGGTTTACGAAATGTATCCTCAGTTTAAGCCAAGCCTACCTCGTAAAATCTTTTTTATTCATTCGGAAGAGTTATTGCAGATGTATCCTAACCTAACGCCAAAGGAGAGAGAAGATGCTATAACTAAAGAAAAAGGTGCAGTATTTATTATAGGTATAGGTTGCAAGCTAAGTAATGGCGAAAAACACGATGGCAGAGCTCCTGATTATGATGACTGGTCGACCGATGTTGATGGATTGCCCGGCTTAAACGGAGATATTCTTATATGGAATGAAGTTTTAGGTAGGTCTTTCGAAATATCTTCTATGGGCATAAGAGTTAATAAGGAAATTTTGGAAAAACAACTTAAAGAGTCTAACCTTGAAGACAGAAAAGAACTTTATTTCCATAAGCGTATGTTGAGTGGAGAGCTTCCAGAGTCTATTGGCGGAGGAATTGGACAATCTCGATTGTGTATGCTTTTCTTAAAGAAAGCTCACGTAGGCGAAATTCAAGCGAGCATATGGCCAGAAGATATGAGGAAAGAGGCTGAAGCTAACGGAATGTTACTTTTCTGATTTTTACTTTTCTATAAGATAATACAAGCCCCCATTAATCGGAACGGAATGATTGATTTGGAGGTGATTTCTATCTCTTTTTGTGAGTTTTTTACTCTTGAAAATACAAAGCTTCACTTAGGGTCGTCTCTCTTAGTAGAGACCCCTTGCCTCTCTACTGAGATCGGCGAGGTCTCTCTACTAAGAGCGGCGGGGTGGTTCTACTAAGAGAGATTAGGCGGTTCTATAAAGAGCGGCATCGGGTCTCTACTAAGAAGCAGCTCCCCTATCTACTAAGAGCGGAGAGGGGTATCTACTAAGAAACAACTCGCCTATATAGTAATAAAGGTAAGAGGTTTATACATAGAGAGATAAGGGGATATTGTATAGAGTTTACCAAGATATGGTTTCTTGATTAGTTTTTATAAGGTATTCGTTAGTCTTGCTAAAAGGCTTGCTTCCGAAGAAACCTCTGTAAGCCGACAGTGGAGAGGGGTGAGCCGACTTAATAACTAAATGTTTAGAGGGGTTGATAAACGACCCCTTTTTTTGTGCATAAGCTCCCCATAAAATAAACACAACGTTAGATTTTTCTTCTGCAATTTTGTGAATTACTGCATCAGTAAATTCTTCCCAACCTTTATTTTGGTGCGAACCAGCCTTATGAGCTTGTACGGTAAGGGTAGCGTTAAGTAACAATACTCCTTGTTTTGCCCAGCGTTCAAGATTGCCAGAAGCCGAAGCTTCGATACCTAAATCGTCTCTAAGTTCTTTGTATATGTTAACTAAAGATGGCGGAATTTGCACTCCGTCGTTAACCGAGAAGCACAAACCGTGAGCTTGATTAGGTTCGTGATATGGATCTTGCCCTAAAATAACTACTTTAACCTTATCGAAAGGAGTTTTATCGAAAGCATTAAATATCTTATCGCCTTTGGGGTAGATGGTTTTTGTTGAATATTCTCTTTTTACAAAACTGACTAATAGTTCGAAGTAAGGCTTATTAAACTCATTAATAAGTCGTTCCTTCCAAGATTGTTCTATTTTTACTTCCATAATTATTTATTCTCCCCAGTATTTAGAGTCTCTATAGTTGCTGCTTTGAGTGTATTTTATATCTCGAAGTAGCGAAGAACTAACAGCAATGGTGAATGTATATGATTGGTAAGGTCCTAAAGGAATGATACTTGCCGACATTTGCCAGCAGTGCATTTGTCTTGAAATAGAACATTGCATAGTAACAAACTTCTTGGCATCAAAATCATAATTTGTATTGAAAGAGAAATTCCAGTTCTTTGCAGGTGTTATATTTCCACTAATACCTAACGATTGGGTGGTGGTATAAGGATATTCGCGCTTTTCGGAATTGAAATTCCTTAAATCGTACCCTACGGATAATGAGTAACTCAAATTAAGATTCCAAGGGATAGAAGAAATGTAGTAGCCATCGTCATCGTAATTTGTATCTACATTTTTAGCTTGTCGCAAAGATGTTCGCTTTGCAGCATCAACCGCATCTTCGGCTGCTATAGCATTGTCTTGTTCTATGTCGGAAAGCGAACTGTCTCCTTCTGTTGCAGAGGTAATAATATCTTTCTCTTTGTTTTTCGAGAAAAGATTTTTAATGGTTGAATTATTTATTGAATAAGAAAAACTTGTGCCGGTAGATCTTAATCGTCCTAATCCTTTGCCGTTAGCTATACGTAATTTATTTATTGGTCTGCCTTTAGTGTCATATAGATAAACATCAAACTGTCCTTGAAGGGATAGGGTATAAGCACTTCCGAATTTAATGCGTAGGTTGGCATTAATATTATTCCAGTTCAGAGAGTCGGCGAGGAAGTTGTATCCCGAAGAAAACTTAAACTGATCTATAAGGCTTATTTTTTTTGTAGAGTCGGTGTCTGCTATGGGAACCTTCATTTCTATATTGTTATCAACGGAAAAACTTAAGTTTCCTCTTTTGCCTCGCGAAGGTACTCCATATATATTGTGTTCGTAGGGGGAGTAATATGTCTCTTCTACATTTCCATCAGAGTCTATGTAATTGAGTTTTTGCCAAAAGCCATATCTTGAGTCTCCAAAGTCGGGAGCTCCAGTAAATGTTACAGAAGGCGATAGTACGTGCCTTATCTGAGTTTTCTTTGCCCATTCGCCGAATCCTCCCCAAGGTTTATACATACCGTATAGTTTGGTATTTGCGCTAATGCTTGCCGAATAGTCGTATATTCTATAAAAACTATAGGTTGTGTCTACCGCTACAGTTTGTCGCTTACTGTAATCGTACTCTTTGTTAATAGCACTTGTGTACCAACGTTCGTTGTAGTTGACAGAAGCCGTAATGGATATATTTTTAAATAGATTAAAAGAAGCACTGATTGGTATGTTGTGTTGCATTGCATTTCTCCAATCTTTAATAATATTCTTTTTGAATATTTCGTTCTCTTTAGCTGTTATACTATTAGATAGCGCACCGCTATAGCTCAAACGGATATTTTCGTACCATTTAAGAGAGCCAACAATTTCTTTCCTTCTGAATGGATATACGTCACGCATACTAATGGTCATATTCGGGAAAGTTATTCCTATTGTAGTGTCTCTCGAAACTTGGTTAATCGATGCATTCATATTAAACGAGAATGGAGAGTTGGGTGGGCGTAAGCTGTAGTTTATACTCGAACTTTTAGTGTTTTGTGTGTAATCGTTAGAGTATATACTTGATATGTCATTGCGAGAATAAGAGCTTGTTGAGAAGTTAACGTTTGCCGAAAAACTATTAAACGGATTAGCTTTCGCATCTTGCGAGTGCGACCACTTAATCATCATATCGGTTTGTTTTTTATAATCGGGGTCTCTCTTGTCTTCTCCTGTTTTAGTTACTCGGTAGCTTGCCTGAAAGTTACCATTAAACTTATATCTTTTTCTATAAGAAGAGCGAGCGTCAAGTCCCCACGAACCTTTAGTAAATATTTCTCCTGTAACAGCAAGGTCTACATAATCATTAAAAGCGAAGTAGTAACCACCGTCTCTCAGAGAGAACCCACGAGAAAGTTCATCTCCATAAGTGGGCATAATAACCCCCGACGAGTAGTCGCTCGAAAAAGGGAAGAAGCCGAAAGGAAGAGCTATAGGTAGAGGAACGTCTTCCACAACGAGATATGCGGGACCAGTAATAACTCTTTTTCCGGGTTGCACCTTTGCCTTTGTTAGTTGTAGATAGAAATGTTGATGGTCGTGTTCGTCGCACGTAGAGTAACGTCCGTTTCTCATATACATATCATCGTTAGGCATCTTTTTAGTTTCTCCAGCCGTAAGGAATCCTTCACCTTGTTGTGTGATAACATTATTGACAAACATCTTTTTTGTTTTGAAGTTGTATCGAGCCTTTTTCATTTCGTAAGAAGTGTCTCCGTCTTTGAATAAAGGGTATCCGTACTCAACGTTTAGCGAATCTAAGCCATATGTGGCAAAAACCGTACTGCTGTCGGTGTCTACTTCAAGATATTCACCATCTATATTAAGGTCTTTATAGCCAACCGAAGCTTCTCCTATAAGATGAATTAAACTTCTGCCGTCCATTGTCATAACTATCGAATCTTTAGCAGAAAAATCAATAGGGGCATCTATTGCGTTTGTTTCTTTCTGTAATAAAGTTGAATCGCTTTGATTTGAAACCGAGTCAATAATAATGTCATTAATAGAATCTGTTATTATAGAATCGCTATTAATAGTACGAGGGAAAACAACGGAGTCTGAGCTTTTATTAATGTAAGTATTATCATCTTGTGCAAATAAGCCTTGAACAAGTATGCCTATAAGTACAACTAAAAAAAGAAGATGATATTTTTTTGATGTCATTTAATTAGCCTAAAAACAATTCTACCATATTGTTGAAACGAGAAAGAGATTCTTCTCCGTATTTGGAAAGACTTTTTCTTATTTCATCTATTGTTTTCACTTCATTTATTTTCGATTTAGAAAAAAACTTATCAGCAAAACAAATTACTTTTTCTTCTATTGTTTCAGGAAGCATATCTTTATAAGGAATAAGAGGGAAACTCTTAATGTCTTCTTTTGTTAGTCCTGAACCTGTGTGGCGTTCGCACACAAGAGCATAACTATGATATCCTTCTTCTCTTAGAAGTTCCGCTCCTAAATAACCATGGCATATATAAGGATATTCGCCAAGGCAATGAATTTTAGGGGCTTTTGTCTTAAAAATTCCGATGTCGTGTAAAAGAGCGGCTTGATAAACAGAGTCTTCATCTAACGACCATTCGGGGTGTATTCTTAATATTTCAATAGACTTTTCTGCGACAGCCTTACTGTGAGTAAGTAAGATGTCGTATAGAGCACTGTTTTCATCATAATATTTATTTATTATTTCAATCGCGTCCATATTTTAAGTCTAAGAAAGCGCAAAGATAAAAATAATATCAGACTAATCGCACAATAATTCTTTCAATAATCAACTTGGAAAAGAGTTAAGATGTTGGAATTATTCAAAATAAACAAGTAAATTTGTCGAGAATTATAAAATAATTACATTTATGGGTAGATTATTTTGCACAATATCGTTGTTTTTTATCGGTCTATTATTGTTTTCGGCAGTTTCGGTAGAGGCTAAAAATAATTCATTTGTTTTAGTAATAGATCCAGGTCACGGAGGAAAAGATGCAGGAGCTGTAGGTCGTAAAGGGAAGGAAAAAACAGTAAATTTAGAAGTTGCCAAGTATTTGGGTGAGTATATAAAGAAAGAGCATCCTGATGTTAAAATAATATATACACGCAATACGGATAAATTTATAGGATTAAAGGAAAGAGCAGATATTGCAAACAAAAATCAGGCAAATCTTTTTATATCAATTCACGCTAATGCCGCAGAGAGTAGGAAAGCTCGCGGTCCGGAAGTTTTTACTTTTGGTATGTCTAAAAACAAACAAAACTTAGAGATAGCTAAGCGAGAAAATGCTGTTATATCTTACGAAGAGAATTTTGAAGAAAAATATCAGGAGTATAATCAAGAATCGGCAGAAGCTTTGATGATGTTTGAGTTTATGCAAAATTTATATGCTGAACAAAGTATCAATTTTGCCGAACTCGTCCAAAAAGAATTAAAGAGCTGTGTTAAGTGGCAAGATAGAGGGGTTAAACAGGCTGCATATTTAGTTTTATGGCAAGCAACAATGCCTCGAGTATTGGTAGAGTTAGATTTTATTTCAAATTTGGAAGCTGAAAATATTTTAATATCGACAAAAGGACAAAAACGATATGCAAAAGCAATAGCAGATGCATTTACGGAGTATAAAAAAGATTTCGACAGGAAAAATACGACTATCAAACAGATAGCAACCTCTGATGTTGTAGATAATACTGTGGAAGAAATAAATAAAGAAACAAATCAACTTAAAATATATAAGGTGCAAATATTATCATCGTCAACGGAATTGCCTTCAAATGCAAAACAACTGAAGGGTTATAAAGCCGAATGCTATAAAGAAAATGGTATGTATAAGTATACTTGCGGAGAGTCTACTGATTTTAATGAAATATCGAACCTAAAAAAAACTTTAAGTAAAGATTTCAAAGATGCTTTTATAGTATGTTTCCAAAATGGAGAAAGAATAACATTCAAATTAAATTAATAATAATATAATGAAGAAAATTTTCACAAAAGAAGTCGTAATTGGATTAGTAACAATAGTTAGTCTATTTATTTTATATTCAGGTATAAATTACTTGAAAGGAATAAATATCTTAAAACCATCGAATCATTATTATGTAAAGATGTCGAATGTTGCCGAACTTCAAGTTTCAAGTCCGATTTATGTTGACGGTTTTAAAGTAGGACTCGTAAATGCCATAGATTATAACTATAATAGTGTGTCGCCAGAAAATATAGTGGTGCAGATAAGTTTGGATAAACAAATGAAAATTCAAGATGGAAGTTACGTTGAGTTGAAGGCAGGGTTAACCTCTGGAGCTTATTTAGACTTGGTGCTTAATAAATATGTGAGTGCATATCATCAAATAGGAGACACAATTATAGGTCGCGCGGAAATTGGTATGATGGATAAACTGTCTAAACAGATTTTGCCACAAGTTGAAAATATTTTACCTCGTTTAGATTCTATATTATTAGGTATTCAGACTCTTGTAAACCACCCGGCTCTTTCGCAGTCGCTGGATAATATAGAGGCAACAACATTAAATCTTCAAAAATCAACAACTCAACTTAATACATTGCTTTCTGGCGATGTACCAGTTATAGTGTCTAACTTAAATAAGATATCGTCAGATTTTACCGTGGTAAGTAATAATATGGCTAAGTTGGATTTCGAGAAAACACTAACAACAGTAAATCGAACAATAGAAAATATTGATCAAATGACGATGAAGATTAATAGTCCTAATGGCTCTTTGGGTTTGTTGTTGAACGACCGTTCTCTGTACGACAATTTAGATTCAACAGCTAAAAATGCAGCACTTTTATTTGAAGATATAAGAGTAACCCCTAAAAAGTATGTGCATTTCTCTTTGTTTTGATATTAGATTAATTTAGAAATCATCTAAACAATGCAAAAGTCTAAGTCTTATGCGAAACATTTCCTAAACTGTTGTTAATGCTAATTATTCGTGATTTGTTTTGTAATGTAATCGTTTCGGTATGTGTGGCGATTTGCTTATTAAGATGTTGATTATTAATGCTTTATTGTTTGGGGTTTTGTGTTTGTGGCTAAGTTGTTGTAAAAGAGAGCAATAGTGAATTTTGCAGAAAAGCAACAAAAAGAGCATTTTGTTTTATTGTTTTTTTTTTCAAATTTTGCACTACGAAATAGCCCACTATTTCAGGTTTATTACAAACGATTTTATTAAAGATTAAATAAAGAATAACTAACAAATGGAGACTAATTGTGTAGAATTATGGAGTAAGTGTTTAGACATTGTTAAGGATAATGTTAGCCCTAACGTGTATGAAACATGGTTTACTCCTATAGTTCCTCTGAAATATGAAGGAAGTGAGTTTACTATACAAGTCCCCAGTCAGTTTTTTTATGAATACATAGAAGAAAAATATGCCGACATTATAATCTTTGCATTAAAAAGAGTCAGTAAAGAAAATATTGTTCTGAATTACAGAATTATAATAGATAATTCAAATAAAAATAATGGCGGGCATACAACTCTTCCGAGCGAGCATCTAAATACAGCAAAAGACGTTCAAAAGGAGGTTAAAGACTTAAATAAAACGCCGAATGCTCTTTATGAGCCTTCTGTATTGGATTGGAATCCAAATCTGAACAGTCGCTTAAATTTTAATAACTTCTTTGAAGGTAAAAGCAATCAAGTTGCTAAATCAATAGCCGAAAAGATAGCATCTAATCCTGGTGAAAATTTTAATCCTTGCTTGATACATGGTCGTTCTGGTGTGGGAAAAACACACTTATGTCATGCGATAGGAAATAGAATTTTAGAATTAGATCCATTGAAGAGGGTGCTTTATATATCAGCACATTTATTTGAAGTTCAGTTTACTGATGCACGAAAAAAGAATACTCATAACGACTTTGTGCATTTCTACCAAAACGTAGATGTGCTAATTCTTGATGATATACACGAGTTGTGTGGTAAGGAGAAAACTCAACAAGCGTACTTCCATATCTTTAATCACCTGAAATTAATAGGCAAACAATTAATTCTTACTGCCGACAAACCACCTGTGGAAATACAAGGATTGGAAGAAAGACTTATTAGCCGTCTTAAAGGAGGGTTGATGATGGAGTTGCAAAAGCCAGATATTGAACTTAGGAAGAAAATACTTCAGAATAAAGTTAAACAAGACGGTTTGAATGTAGATGATACTATAATAGATTATATAGCTGAGAATGTTACCGACCATGTAAGAGATCTTGAAGGTATTATTACTTCTCTTTTTGCACACTCGTTAGTCTTGGGTTGTGATGTTGATTTAGAACTTACCAAACGAGTGGTAAGTAAGACTGTAAAAATAGAGAAACAACAAATTACTTTAGAAAAAATACAGGAAGTAGTCAGCTCCTATTTTAAGATAGAACTTAAAGATATTCACTCTAAATCGAGAAAAAGAGAAATTGTACAAGCCAGACAGGTTACAATGTTCTTGTCTAAGAAATACACAGATCATTCTTACGCCCATATAGGTGTTATGGTTGGAAAAAGAGATCACGCAACAGTACTTCACGCCTGTAGAACAGTTCAAGATGCCTTAGATGTTGATAAAGGATTTAGATTAAAGATAACAGATATTGAACAGATATTGAAAAATTAAAAATAGAAAACACTTAAAACTATTTAAGTATAAATTCAAAAAACTCTTAGTGCGTAAGCCTAAGAGTTTTTTTATTACCTTTGTATCCTCAAAATAAAAGAAATATGAATATTCAGCAACTAATACAAGAACATTTAGAGCATTTATATAATGTAAAAATAGAAGAATCGTTAATACAACTTCAGAAAACAAAGAAAGAGTTTAAAGGGCATCTTACTTTGGTTGTATTCCCATTATTGAAAACATCTAAAAAAGGACCAGAGCAAACAGCTACAGAAATAGGAGAGTTTCTGGTAAAGAACGAACCTACAATAGCAACCTTTAATGTTATTAAAGGTTTCCTGAATCTAACTATTGCTCCAATTTATTGGATTAATATTCTTAATAATATAAATGAAACCGAAAAATACGGCACTAAAAAAGCAGACGATAATGCTCCTTTAGTAATGATAGAATATTCGTCGCCAAACACAAATAAACCTCTTCACTTAGGGCATATAAGAAATAACCTTTTAGGATATAGTATCTCCGAAATACTAAAAGCAAACGGCAATAAGGTAGTCAAGACAAATATTGTGAATGACAGAGGTATACATATTTGTAAATCAATGTTGGCTTGGCAAAGATGGGGGGAAGGAGCTACTCCTGAAACGACAGGCAAAAAAGGCGACCATCTTATAGGAGATTACTATGTTAAGTTCGATCAAGAGTATAAAAAAGAACTTGCAGAGTTGGAATCTACAGGTGTGACTAAAAAAGAGGCAGAAGAAAAATCAGCTTTAATGGCAGATGCTCGCGAAATGCTTCGTAAATGGGAAGCTGGAGATGTAGAAACTGTTGCTCTTTGGGAGAAGATGAACTCTTGGGTTTATAAAGGATTCGACGAAACATATAAAAACTTAGGTGTTGATTTCGATAAGATATATTATGAATCTCAAACTTATCTTGAAGGAAAAGATAAAGTTCTTGAGGGATTAGGCAAAGGGATATTCTATAAAAAAGAAGATGGTTCGGTATGGGCAGATTTAACATCTGATGGATTAGATGAAAAACTTTTACTTCGTGCTGATGGTACATCTGTTTATATGACTCAAGATATAGGTACGGCTAAACTTCGTTTTGATGATTATCCAATCAATAAAATGGTGTATGTAGTTGGTAACGAACAAAACTATCACTTCCAAGTGTTGTCGTTGTTATTAGATAAGTTAGGCTTTGAGTTTGGTAAAGGCCTGGTTCACTTCTCTTACGGTATGGTAGAACTTCCTGAAGGAAAAATGAAGTCGCGTGAAGGAACAGTGGTTGATGCAGACGACCTTATGGAAGAAATGATTACTACAGCGAAAGAAACTTCTGATGAATTAGGTAAATTAGATGGATACTCTAAAGAAGAAGCTTATGAAGTATCTCGTATAGTTGGTCTTGGTGCATTAAAATATTTTATTCTTAAGGTAGATCCTCGTAAGAATATGGTATTTAACCCTAAAGAATCTATCGATTTTAATGGTAACACGGGTCCTTTCATTCAATACACTTACGCTCGTATTCAATCAGTATTAAGAAAAGCAGACAGTTTGATGTCGGCTTTGCCAGATACTGTAAATGCTGATACTCCAATAAGCGAGAAAGAAGAAAATCTTATACATATTCTATCCGAGTTTCCTTCTGTAGTGCAAGAAGCAGCCGATAACTTTAGTCCTGCTGTTATTGCAAACTATGTGTACGACTTAGTAAAAGAATACAATCAGTTTTATCACGATTTTTCTATTCTTAAAGAGGAAAACCCCGAGTTACAGAAATTCCGCTTAACGCTTTCTGAAAATGTAGGTAAAGTAATAGAAACTGGTTTCGGACTATTAGGAATACAAGTTCCTGAAAGAATGTAATATTATGAATAGCGTTTGCTCGAATGAAGAATTAAAATACCAGTTGGATTTATTGGTTGAAAAATTCAATACTCCTGATTTTGTAGCACACGACCCCGTACAGTTCCCTCGTAGATATTCACTAAAACAAGATATAGAAATATCCGCTATCCTCACTGCTACTATAGCGTGGGGAAAGCGGACTATGATTCTTCGTTCGGCAGAGAAGATGCACGATATAATGGGAAGTTCTCCTTACGATTATATTATGCAAGAAGGTTATAAAGCCTTGGGAAAGTCTAATGTGCATCGAACTTTCTTTGAAGATGATATGGCGTATCTTGCTCGTGGATTAAATAATCTGTATAATACATACGATAGTATAGAAGATTTATTCTCGGCATTGCCAAACGAATGCGATAGAATGTGGCAGGGTATTTCTTCTTTAAGAAATATAATAATCTCGGCGAACGAAAATTATCCACAAAAAAGCATAAGACACATATCTAATCCTGATGCAAATTCGGCTTGTAAGCGTATGCACTTAGCACTTAAATGGCTGGTAAGAAAAGACGGCATAGTAGATATAGGTGTTTGGAAAAATATATCACCCTCCGAATTGTATATTCCTTTAGATGTTCACGTTGGTAATACAGCTCGACAACTGAATATGCTAAAACGTAAACAGAATAACCGAAAATCGGTAGAGGAAATTACAGAGCAATTAAGAATGTTTAATCCTAACGACCCTGTAATTTATGACTTTGCCTTATTCGGATTAGGAGAAAGTAAGTCTTAGTTTCTTCCTTCTTTTCATTAAATAGCAGTAGTGTTCTAATTATCTAAGAAGATGGTAAAAAGTTTAATCATTTTTACAGTAATGAAGTGCTGTTGTTTTGTTGTTTTTTCTCCTAAAAATGCAAAGCTTCACTTAGGGTCGCCTCTCTAGTAAGAGACCCCTTGCCTCTCTTAGTAGATAGGCGAGGTCTCTCTACTAAGAACGACAAGGGGTATCTAGTAATATAGGCAGGGCGGTTTTGCTAACTTCCTTTTCTCTTTTTTTTTTTACTAAGGTTTAGAATCTCAAATTAAACATATCACAAGGTGCTGTCCGAGCCAGTATTCTTCCATTTATCTATCAAGCAAAATATCCCGACAAAAATACTATTTCGTCGGGATAAATGATTAGATTTTCTTACCTATATAAAATACATAGCCGTAAAACTCTTTATACTTATTGTACAAAACCTCTTCGCGGCGTTGATTGTATATCAGGCTCTCGACCGTTTTATTATTAGGATATTTCTTTAGAAAATCTTCCTGAGCTTTGTGGCAAGGAGCAAAAAAATGTTCCGTCCAACAATTCTCTGGTATAACAAACGTGGCGACAGGAATGTAGCCTGCTTTCTGCATCTGTGCAACCTTGTTGGGAATTGTGTCTATCTCTGGATAGTTTGCCTCCCAAAACTCATTAATCTCGTCGGGACGCTCATCAGTAAACCAAGTAGCTTCCGATGCTGCAATGTAAGCCCCTGTTTTAAGGTATTGTCGCCATTCGTTCAAGCCACGTTCAAAGCCGATATTGTAAATAGCACCTTCCGACCAAAGTAGGTCGAGCGATTCTTTTTCAAAAGGAAGAGGATCAGTCATTGAGCCAACAATACCTTTCATTCTGTTTTGTAACCCCATTAATTCTGCATTCTGATTAAATATTTTTATAAAATCGGGAAACAAATCAAGAGCCGTAACCTTGCCAGGTACATATTGTGCAAGCGTAATAGTTTGTCCGCCTGTGCCACAGCCGATGTCGGCAATTCGAGAATGTTCGGTCAGGTTGTCAATAAAATCCAACGCTGTACGTGTTGTTTCAGGACTTCCTGGTCCTTGACGTTTTACTTGTGCGAAATATTCGCAAATTAAATTAAAGTCGAAATCGTATATTGTTTTATTTTCGTTACTCATTATTATTTAATGTTTTTGTAATGATAATTTGATAGGAATAATATATGCCTACCGTCATTGTTATATATATGTGTGAAAACACCTCAGACAAGAATATGTCTGAGTGTAAAACTAAGGGACAATCTTTGCGGAAAGCGCGGATTGTTTACTAAACCAAATCCTTCTTTGTATTTGTCATAGACTGCAAAGGTACAATAATTTTCTATATCTGCATTAAATACACTATTTTTGTAGTTCAATTTTATAAAAACAAATTATGGCAAGACCAACTAATAAAGAAGATTTGATAGTTGCAGCAAACAGTCAATTCGACAAGTTGTGGAAGTTAATAGATTCTATGTCGGTAGAAAAACAGCAGTCGGTATTTGCTTTCGAAGACAGAGATAAAAACTTACGAGATGTATTGATACATCTATATGAGTGGCATCAGTTGTTGTTGAATTGGCTTCGTTCTAATCACGCAGGAAAAGCTGTGAACTTTCTTCCAGAGCCTTATAATTGGAAAACTTATCCTCAAATGAATGTGGAGTTTTGGGAAAAGCACCAATCAACTTCTATGGAAAAAGCGATTGTTCTTTTGAAAGAAAGTCATTCAGATGTAATGAAACTTATTGAGCCGTTTACCGATGATGAATTGTTCGTTAAGAAATACTTTCCGTGGACGGGTACGACTAACTTAGGAAGTTATTGTATCTCAGCAACATCGAGTCATTACGACTGGGCAATGAAGAAACTGAAAAAGCATATAAAAAGCTAAAAGTTAAGGATTGTGATTAATTCCAGCTTTACGAGCTTGTGAATGTTGTAGTTGGCGTTTGATATTGTATAGCTTTTCATCTTTGATAAACCGAGCTCCAGTCTGTTTGAACCAGAATGCAACCTTCTGTTCTACGCATAAGTTATATAATTCCATCACCCAGTCGAAGTTGCAGGGGCGAGCATCGTAACCAGATTCTCCGCCAACAACTACTTGTTCTACCCACGAGCCGATATTGTATGGTGTAAGGTCTATGCGTTCTAAGAGGGGTTCGCATATAATTATTTTATGCTTTATAGGAGCCTCTTTGTATATTGGTATGCGATAATTCGCACGATCTTGGTTTTCAACAGTGCAGCAGATAGTTACGTTTTCGTAGCCATCTCCCCAGTCGTCGGGTAATGATTGCATAAAGCGGTCTATGCGTTTAGTAATCATCATAAAACGTAAGTCGCAACGAAGGCGTATCATCTTCCAGGCTTCCACTCTCCACTCGTCGGTTTCTTCCAGAAAGAAATCGGAAGTGAAGCAGGTATAGACTAAAGAGCCAGAAGGGATTTTATATTCTCCATTGCGTTTCTTCTGTATAGGAAGGTCGAAGTTTTTGGTTTTAGAAACAATGCTACTGTCAATTCCTCGCTTTGCATCGCCACGATATACGTAGCAATGTTTACAACCTGCACTTAGCTTATGACAGCCGTGCCACAAGTTCCACATCTTAGACTTTGACTCAATCGCATTTTTAACCATTAGACAAAGATACAACACCTATTCGAGATGTGAATATCCCCAATAGGTGTTTTTTTATTATTAGCGATGGCTATTATTAGTAACTTTGTTATATTTGTATGCAAATATAGAGCGATTGTTTTACCTTATCGGCGATTGGGCGCTGGAAAGTATGGACGCAATAATGCAGAGCAGAGAGAATTACAAAAAATAACTATACAATATCAATCACAATACCGAATGACCATTCAGCAAGTTACGCAAAACAAAAAACAGTATCTGGATTTATTACTCTTGGGAGACGAACAAGAAAGTATGATAGACCGCTATCTGGATTCGGGAGATATGTTTGCCCTATATGATGAAGAGTTGAAAGCCGTTTGTGTTGTCGCACATATAGATAAAGGCGTTTGCGAGCTGAAAAACATAGCTGTTTATCAACATTCTCATAGGCAGGGATATGGCAAAGCGCTCATTTCGTATATCTCGACGTTCTATAAGGATAAATATAATACAATGCTTGTCGGAACGGGAGAAACTCCCTCAGTTCTCGCGTTCTACAAGCGGTGTGGGTTTGCGTTATCTCATCGCGTTAAGAATTTCTTTACGGATAATTACGATCATCTGATATTTGAAGAAGGAGTTCAGCTCGTTGATATGATTTACTTGACGAAGGAGTTGAGATAAAATAATCTTAAGAAAGATTATCTTGTCTTTCGCCGATTTAGATTTTACTTAGTATTAAAATCCGCCAGTAAGAAACCTATAACTCTCTTCGATTGCCTCAGGAGTATCGGCTTCTAAAGCATACAAAACTTCGCGACAGAACTCAATCGGAGATGTTCCGGGAGCGGTAACAATTTTACCATCTCTTGCCGCTTTCCCGTCTACGTATTTAATCTCTCCAGAGTACTTCTCTCCAGCAAATTGCTTCAAATAATCTAATCCGTTGCTCGTGTGCTTAATGTTATTTAGGTGTCCGTACATACCCAAAAACACCGAACCGTTGCATATTCCGGCAACCACCTTGTTGTCTTTAATGGCTTTCTCTACAATCGGAACAATGTGAGCAGCTTCGGGCGAGAACCAACGCATACCGCCAATCAATATCAGTCCGGCGTAATCGGTCGGCATATCATTTATGTCGTAGTCTGGCAAAAGTTTGAATCCTCCTAACGACATAATCGGCTCTTTGCTTACCGACATAGTTTTTACTGTGTAGTTGACGGGATTTCCGGGCTTAACTCCCTGATTCAGACAGGTGGCAATGTAAGTGCTTTCCCAGTCGGCAAACTCGTCTAAGAGTACGAAAATAACTTCTTTCTTGTTCATATTTTTATTTGTATAATGTATTTTTATAAATTATTCAATTGTTTCGACCAATTCGAAATTGTGTTTTTCTAATTCATTGCCGTTAATTACAACTGCAATCTGGTGTGTGCCGAGATGTAATTTTCGCGTTGTTACGGTTTTGAAAGAGTGTTTCCGGGTAATGTGTGTGGTAGAATTGCCAGTGTAATCTTTTTCACTAATCTTAAAAACCTTTTTCGATAAAGAACCATTAGCCTTTTGGTAATAAATAGCGTACTCAAGTCTTATTTTGATGTTCTCTTTATTCTTGTTTATTAACTTGAAACTAAACTCTAATGAATTTTCAATTTTAACATAAGGTGAGGATAACCGACAATCTACAATACTTATATTGTTTGTAGTTCCTAAGCCAAATAGTTTCATTATTTCTGGATTGCCTTGTTTTAAGAGTGTTCTACATCCGTGTTTAATAATCCAGTCTACGTTTTCTGATTCGCCTTTCCACTTTTTTGTTAGATTAATCACTACCTCTGGATTGTCTTTCGAAATGTCATTTAAGTTATTAGCTACGCTTAGGCGTACAGATCTTGCTGGGTCATTCTTTAGGTTTTCTAAAATAGGAATGATAGGTGTGGGATTTTTCTTCAAAGATGGTAAAGCCACTGCCCAAGGTAGGCGAGGACGACAACCTTCTGATGCTAAACGTCTAACTCCCCAGTGTTTATGTCTCGACCAGTTTAGCATCTGCTCCATCATTTTGTCGGGATATTTAACAATAAATGAATGTGTGACGAACTCACAACTTGTAAATTGAGTTATTCTTTCTATAGCCTTAACAGAGGTTTCGTAGTCGTCAAGACCATATTGTTCTACATAATTATCCAGAATAGAACCATATTCCAATGTTAATCCAAACTTAGAATCGTCGATTATTGAATAATCGGAGTGTGTTTTTTCTACATAATCTAAAAGGTCGAGTATTTTAGCAATCGCATCTTTATAGTTTGTGGGTAAGAAATTTTTAAGAACAGTGGCTATATGTGCAATCCGTTGTTTGTATTCTTTATCGTCCCACTCTTCGGTAAAAATCATAGACGCAAATTTATGTTCGTCAAAGTTGTTTAGAACACATTTTAAGTCTTTAGAAAATCTTTCGCAAAACTGTTTGTTGTAGAAAAGCTTAAAGGCTTCTGCCATATTTTTAATTTTAGAAATAAAATCGTCAATTCTCTCTTATTTGCTCGATAAACATTTCGGTGTGTATCTTAGAACCTAAGTAATTGAGGTGATTGTTGTCGTAAAACAAGTCGGGGCTGTTTAGGAACAATGTGTTTTGACTGTTGTTGATTAGTCGGAGGTTGTATTCGGTACAAACTTCCTTTATTATTTTTAGGGATATTAAATCGTCTTCGTTGTCGTACAGTCGACTGTAGATAGGAGTTAATACTATTATTAAGTCCACTTCGGCATTTTTGCACATATCGGCGATAGCTAATAGGTTGTTAAATGTGGTGCGATTGGCTTTGTAGCGACGTAGGTTTTCTCTGTAATCGTCTAACTGAGGAGCTATTGAGGGTATGCTGTGAGGAACGTATCCTTTGTCGCCCATATTGTCGACCGAGCTTAACTTCGATAGGAGTATTCGCCACGATATTGTGTTGTAGCGGTAAAGGTTAGATGCTAAGAACGTTGTTTTATATCCGTTGTTTTCTTCTACTATTTCGTCTATCGACTTGTTTCCTTTGTTATAATATATGTTTAGGAGGTTTATTCGTCCATTATGGTTATAGTATAGTTCGTCGGGACGGATAGAAAGTACTAAATGTTTCGGTTTGTGTCTTGATAAAACGTTTTCGGTTATGCATCTAAAGAAAGGCATAAACTGTGCGTTGCAGCCTCCATTAAAGCAAGTTATGTTGAGGCTGTCTTCGATTATCTGCGGAATGAAGGCGTTGATGGCTGTAGACGAACCTACGATTATCATATCTTCGTTTGCCGATTTCATAAGGTAATCAATCTTCGAATAATCTCCTGGTAATGAATTTTTTGACGAGTAGATATTCATAAACCAGCCCAACCCGGTGTCTATAGTTATTACTATTGCGATTATGCTTAGTAGAACTAACACTAATTTATATGTCTTCCTTTTTTTCTTCATTAGAACTGAAAGTAAATAAACTCTGCTCCGCTAAACTCGCCGAATAGTAGAATAAAGCATATTAGTAGAGCCATAGATACGGTGCTGACAACAATGTTTTTATTGTGTAAGAAGTGAATATTGAGTTTCTTCTCATCTTTTATCTCTTTGAACATCAGGATAGCGATACAGGTTAGTGCTAAAAGAACCTCTGGTATTCCGGCACCTTTGAATATAGGTCCGTGTTCGGTGGCTATCTTCCTCAGTATAATAAATACTTCCTCGATGTTTCTTGCTCTAAATATAACCCAGCTAAGCATAACCAGCGTAAAAGTAAATCCTATCTTTATAATATTAGGTATTTTTATCTTGAAGGGTAAATATTTGTTCAATAAAGAATGTATAATCATAAAACTACCGTGAACTGCGCCCCACAATATAAATGTGTAATTGGCACCGTGCCATATTCCGCTTACTAAAAAAGTTAAGAATGTATTCAGTAACGTGCGAGGATATGAGCGTCTGCTGCCACCTAAAGGAATGTAAACATAATCTTTGAACCACGATGAAAGAGAAATATGCCATCTTCGCCAAAATTCTTTTATATTATTAGATAGATATGGTCTGTTGAAGTTTAGCATAAGTTTAAAGCCTAAACATCTTGCTACTCCTATCGCAATAAGAGAGTATCCTGCGAAGTCGCAAAATATCTGAAAGGTAAAGAAGAAAGTTCCTAACAGCAGGCTGCTTCCATTGTGATACATATAATAATAGAATACGGCATTTACATATCCTGCAACTCGGTCGGCAATACAAAGTTTCATAAAGTATCCCCATATCATCATCTTTAATCCGTCGATAAATGAGGCGGAGTTAAATTTGTGTGTCTTGCGAAATTGAGGTAAAAGGTTTTGAGCGCGTTCTATTGGTCCGGCTACTAACTGAGGAAAGAAAGAGATAAAAAGAGCATAAATGCCTAAGTTTCGTTCAGGCTTAATGTTTCCTCTGTAAACATCAACAACATAACCTATTGCCTGAAAGGTATAAAAAGATATTCCTACAGGAAGAAGTAGATGCAATCCGGGTATATGCATTTTTACGTGCAGTAATTCTAATGCGCTATTGATGGATTGAGTGAAAAAACCTTCGTATTTAAATAAGAATAATATCGAGAGGTTGGCTATAAGGCAAGCGATTAATACTCTTTTTCTGTTCTTCTTTTCGGAATATTTATCTATGTATATGCCCGAAAGCCAAGTTATGAGGGTTGAAAACAGAATTAGTAAAGCGTATATTGGCTTCCAATTCATATAGAAGAAGTAACTCGCAATAAGTAAGAAGATGTTTTTGAGATTCTGTGGTAGTACCCAAAATAAAATACATACGGCTGGAAAGAATATTAGAAACGGTAGCGAATTAAATAACATCTGCTTTAGCTGATAGTTGTGAGTTTATCTAACGAAAAAAGAGCTAAGAAACAAGCTTATAATTCTTAGTTCTTAACTCTTTGTTTTTGTTTTATTTTGAGCCTCTTGTCGGATTCGAACCAACGACCCCGAGATTACAAATCACGTGCTCTGGCCAACTGAGCTAAAGAGGCGAGTGGGCAAGCTTACTATATCGCGTCGCTACAACCAACTACCCTTGCTGCGATCAAACCCTGGGGGATTCGAAGGGAGCTGACCGTATAGGACTTACCCGGGCACAAAGGTAGTAATCTTTTTTTAATTTGCAATATCTCAACCTCAAAAAAATAGAAGGTTTGTTGTAGTGAGATAGAATTTAACAAAACAAGCCTTCTGTTCTAAACGAATGTTAATCTATGCTTGATAAACGCTTTTTTATTTAGTACCTTTGTGTAAACAAAAAAGCATAAAGCTGTTAAGAGATAGTTCTTAGCAGCTTTTTTTATTCTTCATACTGAGAAATAATAAAAACTCGGTGAGTTTAGACCGCGAAAACTCCGAGTTTCGACCAAAAAGACACTGTCTTTTTTCTGAAACACACTGCAATTTTGAAAAAACTCTTTGCCTTATCAAAAAAGTATAGCAGGTGATGAAAATCAAATAGTTAAAGATAACGAAAAGGAGTTAAAGAGAGGGCTTAATCGAAGTATTTTAAATATTATTGAAAAATATTCTTTAATAAGTGTAACTTTACTGTTATTCAATCGTCCTTTAGTTAGAATATGGAAATAGAATACTTCAAAAATAGCATACTGCCCTTAAAGGATAAGCTTTTTAGAAAAGCTCTATCTATTACCGAGTCGGTGGTAGATGCCCAAGATGTGGTGCAAGATGCTATGATGAAACTATGGGAGAAGAAAGGCGAGTGGAAATCCATAAATAATATAGAGGTGTTTGCTATGGTTTTAGCCAAGAATATGGCGTTAGATAAAGTAAAAAAAGTTAGATATAATTCTGATTCAATCGACTCTGATAATCTACAAAACCTACAAAATTTACAAAACAACTCTCTTATCCAGCAAGAAAAAATGGAAAAAGAAGAGAAAGAGGCGTTGGTTTGGAAGATTATCAGTCTTCTCCCTTATAATTATCAGAAAATAATTAAGCTTAGAGAGGTTGAAGAACTCTCTTATCAACAAATAGCAGAAGAAATGAATATGAGCGAAGAACAAGTAAAGGTTAATTTGTTTAGGGCTCGAAAGAAAATAAAAGAAACATACTTGAAAATTAATCGCAATGAAGAGTACTGAATATATTAAAGAACTTATAGACCGCTACTGGACGGGAGATACAAGCGTTGTTGAAGAGCAAGAAATAAAAACTTTCTTCTCTCTGAACAATAACTTGCCCGAATGTTTAGAACAGTGGAGAGATTGGTTTGAAGGAGAAAGCGCAATAACAAATCTTAAACTTAATGATGATTTCGAGAAACAGATACTGGCTAAAATATCTTCAACCGAAACAAAAAAGAAACCTAAAATAAAACAAATGATAACTCTGTCTATAGCAGTGGCGGCTATGTTTGCTATCGCTTTTGTTTTGTGGACAGATAAAACAACTTGTGATTATGATGAAATAAGTTACGCGGAAGCGGTAAGAGATTACGAAACAACAAAAGAGATGTTGTATTTGACGTCTTCAATAATTAATCAAACAAAAACAAAGGTGGAAGACAATATCTCAGAGCTAAAAGTAGTGAAAGAATATATTAAATTAAAATAAAAAGATATGAAAAAAAAACTGTTTATAGCCTTATTGGCAATGTTTGTGGCACTTCCTGCAATGTCTCAGAGTATAGTCGATTCTTTTATGAAAGGCAAAGAGGAAACTTGTGGACGGATTAATATTTCTGGTAAAATGCTTCGTATGATGGCTAATGCCGATTCAACAATGGATAACGATGCAAAGGAAATGTTTGAGAATGTCGATAAAATAAGTATTATTACCGGACTTGAAGTAGAAGAATGGGACAAACAATCTTTACGCAAACTTCTAAAAAATTACGAAGAACTTTTATCGATTATAGATGGAGACCAGAATATTTATATGTACACAAAAGACAATAAGAAGTACACCGAAGAGTTTGTAGCCTGCATTTATACTGGAGATACTTTGCTTCTTATTAGTATTACAGGAAAAATAGATGTAAATAAACTTGCGGAGCTTTCGGATAGTGTAGGTATTGAAGGATTAGACAGCCTGAAGAAAATAAATGATTAATTAAATAGCAATGAAAAAGACAATTACATTAGTGGTGTTGGCATTACTAACGCTCACGGTGCAAGCTAAAAGTAAATCATTCCACGAACAGTATGTTAGCATTCGCACAGAAATGGAAGAGCAAGATGAAATTTCTTTTCTTAAGATGACATTAAACGAAGAAGATATTCAGAAGCAGATACTAAAGAGTGTAAATGCAGATGATGAAACAGCAAAAGTATTTCAAGAAGCTGAACAGATAAACATAGCGTTCGATATGAATAAAGAAGAAATGCTTGATAATGGTAAATTTAAGACCCTTTTGAAATCTTATGACGAGTTAATTGCTTGTTATGACGCAGAGATTAAGGCTTCTTTTTTCGGAAAAACAAAAAAAGATAAGGTAGAGGAACTTATAGTTCTTTTACATATAGATGAAAACGCGCTTGTCTATGTTAATTTTATATTCAAAAAGGCTGTTAATGTTGATTTCCTTTTGAAAGATACAGAAGCTCTAAAGAGCGTTATGAACCTTAAGCTTTCAAGCAAGACCGCAACTTTTGATTAAAAAGAATAAGATTAAAGAAGTTTTATAAAGAAAATAAATAATTAATTACACAAAAATGAAAAAGACAATTACATTAGTTGTGTTGGTGTTACTAACGTTAACAGTGCAGGCGAAAGATAAATCATTTTATGATGAGTATCTTAAAATTAGAACAGTAATCGAAGATGAAGACGAAGAAGATGGAATATTTGTTCAGAAGTTTAACGAAAAGGAGATAAAGAAACAAATATATAGTATTGATGAAAAAGAAAAAGAAAAAGAAGCAGCTTTAGGTGATAAGTTGCTTAGAGAGGCAAAACAGTTAACCGTAGTGATGGATATGAATGAAGAGGCTTTGCCTTCTGTTGCTGAATTTAATAAGCTTTTGAAGCCTTACGAAGAATTGGTTGCCTTTAATGAAGAAGAGACTGTTATTGGAATTTTTGGCAAAATGAAGAAAGATAAAGCCAAAGAACTTCTTATTTTTGTGCGAGCAGAAGATGCAGTTGTTATATTTGTTAATATAGTTTTTAAGAAACCAATTAGTCTTGATTTTCTTTTGGAAGATGAAGAAGCTCTGAAAAGTATTATACAATTCTAAGCTGTAATATAATTTGATAATAAAGTTTACAAAAAAGGCTGACAAGTTTTATACCTGTCAGCCTTAATTATGTTAAAGGGTTATTACTTGCTTGTATTTTCCTCTATCCATTGGCGAGCATTAACAAAAGCTTCTATCCAAGGAGTAACCTCGTCGTTTTTACGATCTAAAGGATAGTTAGCGCACTGCCAAGGCATTAACGAACGCTCTAAGTGAGGCATTATTGCTAAGTGACGACCATCGCGTGAACAAAGCGCCGCTGTTGAGTAAGCCGAACCGTTAGGATTAGCAGGATAACCGTCGTAAACATACTTAGCTGCAATGTTGTATTTTTTCTCTTCTAAAGGAAGATGGAACTTTCCTTCTCCGTGAGCAACCCAGATACCAAGTTTATTCCCAGCTAAAGACTTAAACATTACAGATTTGTTTTTAGGAATTTCTACAGAAACAAACTCCGACTCAAACTTATGCGAATTGTTATGTAGCATCGCAGGCTTTTCTTTATGGGTAATACCAAGTAGATTAAGCTCTATCATAAGCTGACAACCATTACAAACACCTAAACTTAAAGTATCGGGGCGTGCATAGAAGTATTCTAATGCTTGTTTAGACTTTTCGTTGTACTTAAATGCTCCAGCCCAACCTTTAGCAGAGCCAAGAACGTCTGAGTTTGAGAAGCCGCCACAGAACACTATTAGGTTTATGTCTTCAAGAGTTTCTCTGCCCGAAGCCAAGTCGGTCATATGCACGTCTTTTACATCAAAACCTGCCAAGTATAAAGAGTAAGCCATCTCACGTTCTCCATTAGTTCCTTTCTCACGAATAATAGCCGCTTTAATACCTGAAGTATTCTTACGGTCGGAAGATAGTCCATATTGTGCTAAAGAACCTGTAAACGATTTGTTAAACTTAAATTGTAAAGGTTGTTCTTTGTAGTTCTCGAAACGTTCTTTTGCAAGCTTATCGCCAGTTTGTTTTCTGTCTAACAAATAAGATGAAGAATACCAAACATCGCGCAAATAATCTATTCCGAAATGATATTGAGCATTGTCTTTAGATATTAGAATATGACGCTCTTTGCTTGGCTTACCAATACGAGCAAAGCCTATTCCTTTATCTTTAAGCAAGCTCTCGAACTCTTTTCTATTTTCTGTTTGAACAAGTACTCCAGGGTTTTCGCTGAACAATATTTTAATAAGGTCAGTTTCTTTTATCTTGTCTAAGTTTATGTCTAATCCGCCTTCAACATTAGCGAAACACATTTCTAAAAGAGCAGTAATCATACCACCAGCCGAAATATCGTGTCCTGCTATTATTAAATCTTTTTCTATTAACTCTTGAACTGCATTGAAAGCATTCTTGAAATATTCTGCATCTTTAACTGTTGGCACTTCGCTTCCTACGGCATTAAGAGTCTGAGCAAAAGCAGAGCCTCCAAGTTTAAGTTTATCGAACGAGAAGTCGATATAATATAAGGTAGAATAAAACTTGTTTACTAATACTGGCGAAACAATTTTCTTTATATCTGAAACTTCACCAGCTGCAGAGATAATAACCGTGCCTGGAGAGTAAACTTTGTCTTGACCATATTTCTGAGTCATTGATAAAGAGTCTTTTCCTGTAGGGATATTAATTCCTAACTGACAAGCAAAATCAGAACAAGCTTCAACTGCTTTGTAAAGGCGAGCGTCTTCTCCAGGATTCTTACAAGGCCACATCCAGTTTGCACTTAAAGATACGCTTTCTAACTTGTCTTTAAGGGGAGCAAACACTATGTTGGTTAAAGATTCGGCTATCGCCATAACAGAACCTGCCGCAGAATCGGCTAACGCAACCTGAGGAGCGTGTCCTATTGAAGTAGCGATACCTGCTTTACCTTTGTAGTCGAGAGAAACCGCACCTAAATCACTAAGAGGTAACTGTATTTCTCCCTGACATTGCTGGCGCGCAACTTTACCTGTTACTGAACGGTCTACTTTATTAGTAAGCCAATCTTTACAAGCAACGGCTTCAAGTTGAAGAACGTTCTCTAAATGTTCGTGTAGGTTTTTAATATTGTATTCAGGAGCTTTGTACTCTTCGGTAATCGTACTGTCGTTCATTATAGTACGAGGCGGTTTCCCAAAGAAGTCAGCAAGTTGCATATCTAAAGGTTTGCGTCCGTCAGCTTGTTCAAACACAAACTGCATATCGCCAGTTGTTTCTCCCACAACGTACATAGGAGAACGCTCACGTTCAGCAATATTACGAACTCTTTCTATGTCTTTATTTTGAAGAACCATACCCATTCTCTCCTGACTCTCGTTACCAATAATTTCTTTCGCAGAAAGAGTAGGGTCGCCAACAGGTAGTTTGTCAATTTCTATTTTACCTCCAGTAGTTTCTACAAGTTCGGATAAGCAGTTTAAGTGACCACCTGCTCCGTGGTCGTGAATAGAAACAATAGGATTGTCGTTAGATTCAGCTAATGTGCGAATTACATTCGCAGCGCGTTTCTGCATCTCAGGATTAGCGCGTTGTACGGCATTAAGTTCAATGCCACTTGAATATTCGCCAGTGTCTACTGATGATACAGCTCCACCTCCCATACCAATACGATAGTTGTCGCCTCCTAAAAGAACAACTTTCTCTCCTGATTTAACATTGCCTTTAAGGGCATCTTCTTTCTTTGCGTAGCCAACACCACCAGCAAGCATTATAACTTTGTCGAAGGCAAACTTTTTGTCGTTTTCTTCGTGCTCGAAAGTAAGTACAGAACCACAAATAAGAGGTTGTCCAAATTTGTTGCCAAAGTCAGAAGCACCATTAGATGCTTTTATTAATATTTGTTCTGGAGTTTGATATAACCATTTTCTTGGTGGCATAGATTCTTCCCAACTGCGATTTGTTTCTGTGCGAGGGTACGAAGTCATATAAACAGCAGTACCAGCAATAGGAAGAGAAGCTTTTCCACCGCCTAAACGGTCGCGAATTTCACCGCCTGTTCCTGTTGAGGCACCATTGAAAGGCTCTACTGTTGTAGGGAAGTTGTGAGTCTCAGCTTTTAGAGAGATTACCGTTTCAATATCTTTAGTATAAAAGAAATCTGGTTTGTCGCCGCTTGCAGGAGCAAACTGTTCAACAACCGGACCTTGGTTGAATGCTACATTATCTTTGTAAGCCGACACCAATTGATTATGGTTAACCTTTGATGTTTTCTTAATGAGTTGAAATAAAGAAGACTCTTTTTCTTCTCCATCAATCACAAAGGTACCGTTAAATATCTTATGACGACAATGTTCTGAGTTTACTTGTGAGAAACCAAACACTTCACTGTCGGTAAGCTTGCGGTTCATTTTCTTGCTTACCTCGTTAAGATAGTCAATCTCTTCTTGAGAAAGAGCAAGACCTTCCTCTTCGTTATACTTTGCAATATTGTCAATCTCTTTAATTGCTTCAGGCTTTTTGTTAATGGTAAAGACATCTTGGTTTATGCCTTCGTATATACGTTGAAGCATAGGGTCGTAAGAAGCATTTTTATTTTCAACAATGAAAAATTCTTCTATTCTTACGATGCCTTTAATACTCATAATCTGAGTAATTTCAACGGCATTAGTACTCCAAGGTGTTATCATTTCGCGTCGTGGACCAATGAAAACTCCTTCGATGTTCTTTTGTTTTACTTGTTCAGCATTGCCAAAAAGCCAAATCAACTTCTTAATATCTTCTTTATCCAGTTGTTGACCAGCTTCTACAGCAATAATTGATTGGGTTGATGTTTTGAAAAATAAAATCATTATCTTCTTAAATATAATTTCTGACTATAATTTACTTTTAGATCCTTTTATACAAAAAGCTTCTACTACATTAACAATAAAATCTCCAAGTCGTTCCGACTCTGTAATGTAGTCCATATATAATACTCCCACTTCGTAGTCGTATTTACCAGCGTTTACATCTTCCATATTACGCATCTTTAACTGATTGCGCAATAGGTTTATTTCTTTTTCTAAATTGAATGTCTGATTTGCATCGTCTGCTTTTGGTTCACTAAGCTTTATAACTTCTATCATACGAAGTATCGCTTTATGGCAAAGAGCCAACATTCTGTCTATGTTTTCATTCAATTCTTCGGGGAATACCGCTTTCGCATCGTTGCGTCGTTTAAGTATTCGTGCTAAGTTGCACAACGAGTCGGCAACACTTTCTATTTCAGTATTAGCTCTCAGAATGTCTCTTATTTCTTCCTTACTTGAAGAACTCAAACGACCTTCAGATACCTTGTTTAAATAGTTAGCTATTTCAATTTCTACGCGGTCGCTAATATCTTCGTACTTCTCTATTTTACTGTAAAGCTTAAGGAAATCATTTTCGCTCTTAATGTCTCTTAAATCTTTCACCATATTATACATCTTATCTGTACGTTCGGCAAAAGCAATTAGTTCGCTTTTAGCTTCAACGATAGAAAGCTCTGCGGTAGATAGCATTGATGAAGAAATAAACTTAAGTTGAAACTCTTCATCACTGTCGGTATTCTTCACCAGTTTAGTACAAACTTTAACATATAGATTTACAAAGCCAATCATAATTAAAACGCTTGTTATATTAAATATGGTGTGGAATAAAGATAAACCATAAGAAACAGATGTTTGTAAAGACATCATCTGAGCTTTAACGGCAGCCTGAGCACTGGTTAATTCTACTGTTCCTGAAGTTATTGCTTTGTATGTTTCAGGGTCGGTAAGCTCTAAGTTTTGAAGGAAGTTTGTTAAAGCATAAGGATCTCCAGGTCCTATTTTGTTAACAATGCTTGATACCATACTTGTAAAAGGGTAGAATAGGCATAGTACCCATATAACTCCGAATACGTTAAACATTAAGTGAGCTAATGCGGCTCTTCGTGCAGATACATTCGCTGATAAAGCTGCGATATTAGCTGTGATAGTAGTTCCTATGTTTTCGCCTAATACCATAGCGCAGGCAATTTCAAAAGAAATCCACCCTTGGCTACACATTATTAAAGTAATAGCTACTGTTGCACTCGATGATTGAACTATTATTGTAAGGATACCTCCTATAACTAAGAACAACAAGATAGATGCAAAGCCCATATCGGTGTATTGTCTTAAAAAGGCTAACATCTCTGGATTACTTTGTAAGTCGGGAACACTCCCTTTCAAAAAGTCTAACCCCATAAACAATAAGGCAAATCCGATTATGAACTCTCCCCAAGACTTACTTTTGCTTTTAGATGAGAAAAGGAAAGGTAAGGATAACCCAATCAAAGGCAATGATAAAACACTTATGTCGAACTTAAACCCTAACAAGGATATAATCCAGGCGGTTACAGTTGTGCCGACATTGGCTCCCATTATTACACTTATCGACTGTGCAAGAGATAATAATCCTGCGTTTACAAAGCTTACTACCATAACTGTAGTTGCAGAAGACGATTGAATTAATGCGGTGATTAAGACTCCGGTAAGAACTCCGGTAACTCGGTTGGTGGTCATCACAGAAAGGATGCCGCGTAGTTTGTCGCCAGCAACTTTCTGTAGTCCCTCACTCATGATTTTCATTCCGTAAAGGAACATTCCTAAAGAGCCAACGAGTTTTAGGAAATCAAAGAAAGAATAACTCATTATTTACAGAGTTTAAATGTTATAAAATTTTAGCACACAAAAGTAACAAAAAAACAATAAACAAGAAGTATTATTGAAATAAAAGAATGTAGTATGTCAATAAGCCTCTTGTTTATTTATAAAAATAAAGGGTCGTCCCTCACGGGAAAACCCTTCCATACACTTTGAACACATCTTTAACAACTATCTCATAAAGACTCTTGTTTTGGTTTAAAGATTAAGATTAACTATTAAGGTTGGGTTAAATATATAAGTAGGCATATTACTATCATTTGTGTTTTGATGTAAGCAAAGGTAGGGCGAAACAAATGAGTGAAACTGACAATACGCAAAAACAGAATGACAATATGATAAAACGTTATGCCAAAAAACAAAAAAAGACTGACAAAAACGAAAAAGGTATCGTTTTGTCTTCTTAAAGAGATAGTTTTAGTAAGCTATTAGCACTTAATTTTATAATTCATCGACTAACTGTCGTTGTGAATTGAAGAATATTATGCGTTGTTTTTCTCCGGTAACGGTAATTAAGTTAGAGATTCTGATAACTGAATTAATCCAGTTTTTCATAAAGTTAAAAGTGTTTTCGTCATAAGAGGCTGCCGAACTAACAATAAAGGTATTCAGCATACTTATTTTAATGTTTTTAGTGTCTAAGTAGAAGTAGTTTGAATCTATATTCAAGTCGGATATGTAAAGAAAAACTTTCTTACCTGTTTCTTCATACACTCCGGTTGTGGCAATGTGTTCCAAGTAGTCGAGCAAATTGTAAAGATCTTTCTTAAGGATTAATACGTCTTCTTTATTTACCAGTCCGATACTATTGAAGAATTTAATATCGTTTATTATATATGAGAATGTTAGGTGGTCTAAAATGTGATATGATTTGCCAATACCTTTGGCTAAATTAAACAATTCTTCGTTTGTGTCGAATACTTGCTGGGGAGCTACCACCTCACTGTAGGTTTTTGTTGTTCTTTTATTTTTGTAATGATAATGCCACTTAAACAAATAAAAACTCCATAAAGCCTTAAAGCCAATAAGTATGGTTTCGGGAATTATATTTGTTGAGGTAGTAGCTACAGAATGCTTGTCGTTAATTACAGAATGATAAAGTTCGATGTATTCGTTCATCATATAATAATCGATTTCTTGAGGCTCCATAAGATTAACAAGCTGTAATTGAAATGCAGAACGACTATGTTTATTGTCTAATTTTACAAGGTTATCGAGCGATATATCAAATGTTTGAGATATAATAGAAACTTCTTCAAAGGTAAAAGGCACTTCTTTTCTAAGGCGTCGGTACACTGCTTCTTTTTCGATAGACAAAATGTCTGCCAGTTTATTGGCAAGAATAGCTTTTTGAGGGAATCTTTCTCTTATTTCTTCTATTAAATTGTTGTGCAAATAATCGAGTTTCATTTTAACTACTATAAATATTAATTGGTCAATGACAGGCTTGATTAAATGTTTTGCAAAATTCGTAATTTTTTTTTCAAATATTTCTCTTTTTCACAATAAAATTCAGCATTGATAAAATTATTTTGAAAAAATGAAGTAATTGTTTCTTTTTAGTGTTTCTTAAAGTCTTGAATGTAACAATGTGAAAGTTTAATTTTGCAGTCGTTAAAGGCATTGTAGAGTTATTTATATAAAACATTAAATGAATCAAATAAAAATCGCAAATAATATCCTCTTTATATCAGTGTTGTTGGTGCTGTCTGCAACTGTATATTCGTATAATCAGATAGAGAGAAGTTTGTTTGGTATATTAGAAGAACCAATACTAACAGACTCAGTAAATATGCAGTGCTATCTTTATGAAGCAAGTCAGGCAAGTATAGAGTTTGAATTGTATAAAAGAGACGGACAGATAGAGCAACAATCAAAAAAGATAAAACAGAAAACGAAAATAAATATACTGTTAGTTATTTTGTCGGTGTTATTAATAATAGTAAGTCTGTTGATTCTGAGGTATTTGAAGCTTATACAGAAGAAAAACAAACATCTGTTTTTGCAAATCAAAGAGCTGTCGGAGGCAAAAAAAGAACTAATGATTTTTAAAGAGTTGATAAAAGGCAGGGTAGGAGGCGACTTAGTGTGTTGCGACGACAAAGATTGGTTGCTCTTTGAAAAGATTGAAGGGTTTATGAAAAAAGAAAAACCTTATATCAACAGTGAATATAACCGTAAAAACCTTATCTCGGATATGAATACCAACGAGGTTTATCTGTCTCGCGCTATAAAAAAGGGTGCGTGTATGACTATTCAGGAATATATAAACCAGTGGAGGGTGGAAGAAGCAAAACAAAATCTGCTTCAGAATATGGAAACAACTATAGAATCTATTGCGTTTGATTCGGGCTTCAATTCAACACGAAATTTTTATCGTTTGTTTAAGGAAACTTATGGAATGTCGCCTAACGAATTTCGTAATTATGTGCTGGAAAATTATAAGGATTAACCTCCGACTTTAACTCTGTTTTGCCATCTTTAACTGTTTGTAAATTGATACAAGCAGAGAGTTTTGGGTAGCACGAATACTTTTTCAAAACCACAGTGAGTTTTTGAAATAAAATAGATAAGGAGGGTGTCAAAATCCTCTTTTTTATATGTTATTAATCAAAACACTATATTTTTATCTTTTTTTGTCAGACAATAGTGCTTGTATGACTAAAAAAGTTGTACCTTTGCAGTGTTAATTCATTTATTGTAGGGAAAACATAACACAATACAAATCCTAATGAACAATTTAGAAGAAAAAAAAGTAAGAAAGACTCCAAAGAGAAAAGTTGTAAAAGAGCCAACTCTTGTAGAAACAACTCAGCAGCGTATATTAGAATATATAAGCAAAGATGGTTATCAAGTAAATCAAGTATTGCCTAAAGAGAATGAACTGGCAGAATCTTTGAATGTAAGTAGAGTTGTAATCAGAGAAGCGTTAAGTCGTTTGCGTGTGTTGGGTTTCATAGAAACCAAACGTAAAAAAGGAACAATTTTAATATCGCCACAACCTTTTTCGCTGGTAGAGTTAATTGTTAATTCCGGAGCTTTGAACAAAGAATCGATTCGCGACTTATATGAGTTAAGATTGATGTTGGAGATAGGCTCAGCCGACTTTATCTTCGAAAGAAGAAACGAAGAAAGTATGCAGCGTCTGAAAGAATTAGTTGAGGAAGAAGTAGAATGTACTGATGTTGAACGCTTAATAGAAATCGATATAGAGTTTCACTCTGTATTGTACCGAATGGCAAATAGCGTAAGCTTATCGAACTTCCAATCTGTGCTTGGTCAGATTTTTACTCTTTATCCAAAGTCAAGAGACAGAAAAAAAGAAGAAGTTATTTCGCACTACGGTTTGTACAAAATTTTGGAAACAGGTACTGCCGATTTGTTTAGATCAGCAATGCGTCTTCACTTAACTTATCAATTCGAGAATAGAAATAACTATCTCGAAGAGTATTATAAGAAAACGCATCACTAAGAAAACGAAAATATAGTGGTGAGAGAGGAATACGGTGATTTTTATTATTGAAATCACCGTTTTTTTTGTTTTTGGTTAAAGTACATAATACATTTCACCCATGTGAAACGAATTGTTTCATACAATTAAAATAACACGTTTCGTACTTCGACATAATTTGTTTCATATAGGTGAAATTACTTGTTTCATTAGTATGAAACAACCTGTTTCACCTATATGAAACTACTCGTTTCACACGGATGAAATAAACTTGGCTCTGTGTTTTATCTTTTGCTTTTTCAGTTTTTAACCTTTTACATTCTCTTTGTTATTAGTTTTTATGTACTTTTGCGAAGTAAGTATAATAAGATATTTTATGAAAAAGATATTATTAATGTTTATAGCCGTGCTTAGCATACACACGGTTAGTGCGCAACGTTCTTCTTGGTTTGTATCGACCGATAAGTTGTATCAAGAAGGTTTGGTTATGTTTGAAGATAAAAACTATGCCGGGTGTATAGATAAAATTACCGAATATAAAAAAATAAACAAAGATACAGAGCGTGTTGAAGAAATTGAATATCTGTTGATTGCCTGTAATTATCATCAGGGTAAAGCAGAGGCAGGTGTTCAACTGCGTGAATATTTAGATTCTTATCCTTATACTCATCATAAAAATACTATTAGTTTTATGCTTGGGTCGATTTATTTCAAAAGTGAAAACTATAGAATGGCAAAATATTGGTTCGACCAAACTGATGTGAATTATCTTGCCGTAGAAGAACAGGAAGATTATACTTACAGAAAGGCTATTGTTTGTGTTAATAACAATAACGATGATGAGGCTCTAAATCTTTTTACTCTTCTAAATCAGTATAGCGATAAATACAAAGCTACATCGGAATACTATCTTGCTTATCTAAATTATAAGGCAGGCGATTATGGTACGGCTCTTACTCAGTTTGTGCGACTACAGAGTAACCCTGAATTTATGCCGGAAGTTCAATATTATATTACTCAGATACTTTTTGTGCAAAAAAAGTATAATCAAACAATACAAAATGGACTAAAGCTTATCCAAAACTATCCGAACAATAGTTATAATGCAGAGATAAGTCGCATAGTTGGTATTTCGTATTATTACGAAAATAACTTTCCATTGGCGGTGCAATACATTACATCGTATATAGATAGTGAAGATACGGCATCTTCTAAAGATTATTATATATTAGGTATATCGCATTACAATCTTAATAACTATCCTCAGGCGATAAATTACTTGAATAAAAGTAATCCCGACGACTCTAAATTCGGACAAAGTGCTTATATGTATTTAGGACAGGCTTTCCTTAAAACAGAAGATACGTCTAATGCTCTTAGAGCTTTTGAGTCGGCTTCGCGTATGAACTCCGATGCTTTGGCTAAAGAGGCTGCTATGTATAATTATGCTATGCTTTTGCATCAAAATTCGGTTTCGGCTTTCGGGGAGTCGGTTACAGTTTTGGAAAACTTCGTGAACACTTATCCTCAATCTCTGTATGCTGATAGGGTTAACGATGCTTTGGTTGATGTATATCTTACAACTAAAAGCTACGACACGGCATTGCAGTCGATAGGAAAGATTAAAAATCCGGGACGAAAGATTTTGGAGGCAAAACAAAAAATATACTATCATTTAGGTACTGTTGAGTTTGCGAATAACAACTATAAACAAGCCGTTGATTACTTTACTAAAGCTATTGGTGCTGGTAATTATGCTGTTAACGAAAAAGAACAAGCTATTTATTGGAGAGGGGAAGCGTATTATCGTCAAGAAAACTATGCTTCGGCTGGTAATGATTATAGAGCGTTTGTAAGAACTAATAATAAAACAAACGGACTGCTTAATCGTGCTAACTATAATTTAGGGTATTGTGCCTTTAAGCAAAACGACTACTCTGCGGCAGAAACTTTTTTTAAGGATTATATAAATCTTGAAAAGAGCGATAAAAATACACTTGCTGATGCTTATGCTCGTTTGGGCGACTGTTATTTCAATAATAGACAATTCAACGAAGCCGAAACGGCATATAATCAGGCTGTGAATATAGTTCCTGCTATGAGCGATTATGCACTTTTCCAAAAAGGTTATGTGATGGGTTTGCAGAAAGATTATAAGGGAAAGATAAGTAATATGGATAAACTTATAACTGATTATCCTACATCTCCTTATATTACTGATGCTATTTACGAAAAAGGAAGAGCTTTAGTTTTGTCGGGCGATAATAATGGTGCGATAAACACTTATCAGTCTCTTCTTTCTCGTTATCCTAATAGCAACTTGGCTCGAAAGGCAGGATTAGAAATAGCTCTTCTTTACTATAATACTAATCAGCCCGAAAAGTCGGCGGCGGCTTATAAAAATGTTATTGCTAAATATCCGGGTAGTGCCGAAGCTAAAGTGGCAGTGCAAGATCTTAAATCGGTTTACTTCGACTTAAACGATATTAATGGCTATGCTAATTATGTAAACTCGCTCGATGGTGCTGTTAAGTTTGAGGTTAGCGAACAAGACTCTCTTACTTATCTTGCAGCCGAACGCTTTTTCTTAAAGGGAGATATTTCTCAAGCGCAAAGTTCGCTGAAAAATTATTTGCAATCTTTCCCCGATGGAGCTTTTAATGTAAATGCACACTATTATTTAGCTAATACTTATTATAATCAGAATAATTATGCTGAAGCAAAGCTTGAATATATGAAAGTCTTAGATGCGGGAAATACTCAGTTTACTGAAGAGGCTGTCGGACGAACTGCCGAGCTTCAATATAACGACAAAGAGTATGAAGCCGCATTACTGTTATATGAACGATTACAAACTATAGCCGAAAGCAAAGTAAATAGAGAAACCGGAGCTTTGGGAATGATACGTTCGGCTTCTAAACTTAATAAACACAATTCGATAGTTAAGGCTGCAAATGTTTTACTTGCAGAAGAGTCTCTAAATCCTGAAATTGCTGCCGAAGCTCGCCACTACAGAGCTAAAGCGTATTTAGAAATGAGAGAAACAAACAAAGCTAAAGACGATTTGACTGTTTTGTCGAAAGATACTCGCACTGCATTTGGTGCTGAAGCTAAATATCTTTTAGCTGATTATTACTTCAAAGAAGGAAACCCTGCCGAAGCGAAAACAATAATTCAAGATTATATAAAACAAGGTACGCCTCATACTTATTGGTTGGCTAAGAGTTTTATATTATTATCTGATATTTTTTCTAAAGAAGGTGATTATTTGCAAGCTCGTCAGTATTTAGAAAGTTTGCAAAGTAATTATAATAATACTTCTGATGGTATAAAAGATGCAATAAATGATAGATTGGAAGTGTTGAAGGCAAAAGATAATTAAACGATTAAACAATATAATATGAAACATATAGCTTTAGCTTGCCTTATAATAATAGGTGCAGCGATAACAACCCAAGCACAAACAAACAATTCTCAGTTGGAGAGAGAAATGACTCTCGAAAGAGAATATAATCCTAATGTGCGTGATGCAAATAAAATTAATCACGTGCCACAGATAAAAGAACCGGAAGCTCCTAAAACTAAGGTGGAGTATTCTAATTTCTTGTTAGATTATAATATTCCTCCTTATTTATCGACTTTAAAAGCTAAGCCATACTTGTTTGATTACACAAGTAATAAAAGAGGATATCTTAATGTTGGAGTGAGTACTGCTGTAAATTTCGATGGCGACTTTGGGTATCAGATACTTAATACTTCAAATGATTTTCTTAGTTTGCATTTTTCTCATCGTTCAACTAACAGTAAGGTAGATTATCTGCAAGCGGATTATGATACGAAGATGAAAATTAATGATAATGTATTGGGAGTTGATTATAGTCATTATTTCAATAGTTTCAAGTTGTTTGCTGATATGCAATATACTTACTCTTCTTTTAATTATTATGGTTATCGCTATCCTTTGTACAAATTACTACCGAGCCCTACAGAGTCTTTTAATTCTCCAGCGATAGACTCTACAAAGAATCAGGTTAACAATATGTTTAGGGCTAATGTTGGTGTTGCATCTTTAGATAATGGTAGTAACTTTAATTATACAGCAAACTTAGCATATACTTACTTTAAGCAAAAATATGGAGAGTCTGATTTGTATAACGGTAATGGAAAGACAGAGAATGGTTTGTTTGCTTATTTAGATGCTAATGCTAAGTTGGGGGCTATATCAAGATTGGGAGCGTCTATAGATGTTAAACATTATTCTTATAAAACTCCGGTTCTATTAGGTGTAAGGTATCCTTACGAAAAGGATTATACTACAATTACGGCTAATCCATATTTGTCTTTCTTGGGCGACGACCTAAATATAAAGATAGGATTAAATGTGGGTTTTCAGGTTGGAGATTTCGGAAAGGCTGTAGTCTCTCCGAATGTAACTGCCGATTACAATGTTAATGAAAACGTATTGCTTTATGTTAAAGCTCTTGGAGGCTTTGTTGATAATAGTAACTACAATATCTATTATGAAAACAGATACCTAAATCCTACTTGTAGAATTGCCGATTCGAGAGTGCCTTTAGACGCAGCCTTAGGGGCTAAGTTTAGACTTATGCCTAACTTTGGTGTTAATGTTTTTGCTGGTTACAAGATAGTTAAAGATGAACATTTTTATGGTTCTACATTTGATGCGCCATTCTTTTATAATGATTTAGGTTGTGTTTTTTTTACCCGTTATTCAAACTCTATTCCAGCAGTACGCGATGCTAATGTGTTTAAACTTGGGGCTGAGTTGAATTACGCTCATCAAGATTTACTAAAACTTGGAGCTAAGGCTACGTACTATAATTGGGACGTTGACAGACCACAGTCAGGAGGTGCAGGTGAGGCGTACAATAAGCCAATTTTCGAGGCTGATGTGAATGTAGGAACAAAGATACAGTCAGCACCTTTATATATAGATTTGAATTATCATCTTGAAGCAGGGCGTAAAACATCGGCTTATAGTATTATTAAAAATATGAAGAATATTAATGATCTAAGTCTGAAGGTTAATTATTTATTCAATGATTCATTTACTGTGTTTGCTCAAGCTAATAACTTATTATTCCAAGAATACGACATTTGGTATGGCTATCCTGCTCAGAAGTTTAACGTTATGGCTGGGATAAACATTAAGTTTTAGATTAAAAAAATAAACATATAAAGGTATCTTAAACTTTTTATTACCTTTGCACGCTCAAAATACAATAAAGACATGCAGAAGAATCTCGTTATAGTTGAATCACCAGCAAAAGCCAAAACCATAGAAAAGTTTTTAGGAAAAGACTATCAGGTTTTGTCGAGTTACGGACATATAAGAGACCTGAAAGATAAAGGTTTGGGTGTTGATGTTAAAGATAACTTCAAGCCTGATTATACAGTATCTGATGATAAGGTTGAAATTGTAAAGAAACTAAAGAAAGCAACTAAAGATTCGGAAATTGTATGGCTGGCATCCGATGAAGACCGCGAAGGAGAGGCTATTGCATGGCACTTATATGAGGTTCTTGACCTGAATAAGAAAGATTGCAAAAGAATAGCATTCCACGAAATAACAAAGAGTGCTATACAAAACGCTATCGAACATCCTCGTCAGATAGATTTTAATTTGGTAGACGCACAACAAGCTCGTCGTGTGTTAGACCGTATTGTAGGTTTTGAGCTTTCCCCAATACTTTGGAAAAAGATTATGCCGTCGTTGTCTGCAGGGCGAGTGCAATCGGTTGCTGTTCGTCTGATTGTTGAAAAAGAAAGAGATATAAATCAGTTTAATGCTGAATCGTATTTCAAAGTGCAGGCTTATTTTATATTGCCAGACGGAAAGACAACAATAAAATCAGAATTAAATAAGAAGTTCAAAACAGAACAAGAAGCTCAAGCTTTCTTAGATAAACTTAAGAATGCTAAGTTTTCGATTGAAGATATAAATACTCGTCCGGGTAAAAAATCTCCAGCTCCTCCATTTACTACATCTACTTTGCAACAAGAGGCATCTCGTAAAATAGGATTTTCTGTTTCGCAAACAATGTCGATAGCACAGAAGTTATACGAGGCGGGGCTTATCACTTATATGCGTACCGACTCTCTTAATCTGTCGGACTTGGCATTGGGAGCGTCAAAGAATGAAATACAAGAAGAGTTTGGTAATGAATACGTAAAAATTCGTCAGTATCATACAAAAACTAAAGGAGCGCAAGAGGCTCACGAGGCTATTCGTCCGTCTTATATGAATCAAAGGGTGGCAGGCTCAACTCCTGCAGAGAAAAGATTATATAAACTTATTTGGGAAAGGACTATTGCTTCTCAAATGGCAGATGCCGAACTGGAAAAAACAACAGTTGCGATTGCCATAAGTGGAATGCCTGAAGATAAATTTATTGTACAAGGAGAGGTGATTAAGTTTGATGGTTTCCTTCGTGTTTATTTAGAAGACACAGATGAAGAAAACCAAGATGCAAACGAAGACGCTATACTTCCTCCTATGAAGATAAACGAATTGCTTGTTTTGAAAGAGGCGTTAGCTTCGGAAAAACTAACACAACGTCCTTATCGTTACACAGAGGCAAGCTTGGTTAGAAAACTTGAAGAGCTTGGTATTGGTCGTCCTTCTACTTACGCACCAACTATTTCTACCATACAACAAAGAGGTTACGTAATTAAAGGAAGTAAAGAGGGTAAAGAAAGAGAGTTTATAACTCTTACTCTTGAAAATAATATTGTTAGCAAAACAGTAAAGAAAGAAATTGTAGGAGCTGATAAGAATAAGCTTATGCCTACCGACTCAGGTTTGGTGGTAAATGATTTTCTTGTAGAGAACTTTCCTCGAGTTTTAGACTATAACTTTACTGCCGATTTAGAGAAAGAATTTGACAAGATAGCAGATGGCGATCTTAAGTGGACGGATACTTTGCATAAGTTCTACGATTTATTTCACCCAACAGTGGAAGAAGTCTCGGAATTAAAGACAGAACATAAAGTAGGCGAGAGAGTATTAGGTGTAGACCCTAAGACAGGAAAACCAGTTTCTGTTAAAATAGGTAGATACGGTGCTTTTGCTCAAATAGGAACAGCCGAAGATGAAGAGAAACCTCAGTTTGCTTCTTTGGCGGCTGGTCAGTCTATCGAAACAATATCTTTAGATGAGGCATTACAACTGTTTGGTCTTCCTCGTGTAGTAGGAGAGATGGAAGGTAAAGCTGTTACTGCCGCTATTGGTCGCTTTGGTCCTTATCTTAAATACAACAATACGTTTACAACAATACCTAAAGGATACGATCCTTATACTATAACAATAGAAGATTCAATTACATTAATAAAAGAGAAACAGGAAAGAGATGCAAATAAGTTTATTAAATCATTTCCTGAAGATGAGGCTGTGCAGTTGTTGAATGGTCGTTTCGGTCCATATATTAGTTATAATAAAACAAACTACAAATTGCCTAAAGATGTAATTCCAGCCGAATTGTCGTATGAGGAGGTTATGAAGATAATAAAAGAAGCGCCAGAAAAGAAGTCTAAGACATCGGCTAAGTCAACTAAAACAAAGTCAACGGCTAAGGCAAAAACAACAAAAACAACAAAAACAACAACAAAGCCGAAAGCGAAGACAAAGAAGTAACTACTAATTAAAATAATAAATATATGAAAAAGGCTATTTTGTTTTTATTGTGTGCTATGTGCACGTTTTCGTTTGTAAACGCTCAAGAAGAATCTGAGGTAAAAAAGAAAAAAGGTTGGATAGGAGGTCAGTTCTCTTTTACAGTCTCGGGAAATGATTACAGTAATCATCATTCGTCAGGTATAGAAGATAAGTTAAATATTGCTGTATCTCCAGAATTAGGTCTTTTTGTTAATGATAAAGTAGGGATAGGTTTCAAATTCGGATTTGGAATGTATGAAACTGTAGCCAATGAATATTTAGAAATGACTGATTGGAATCAGTTTAATGCTGGGCTTTTTGCTCGTTGTATTGCTTACAAAGGAAAGTTAGGTTGTGTTTTTGTTGATGGAGGGTTTGATTATATAAGTATGTCTCCTGATGTTTCAGAATGTGGCGATGCTAATGTTTTTTCTATAGGGCTTACCCCAGGTGTATTATTTGATGTTTCAGAAGCATTTTCTATTTTATTTAAATTTGGTTTCTTTGGATACCAACAAATGAAATACGACGGAATTAAATATTATACAGGAGGGATTGACTGTAACCTTAATAAGTGTTCGGTAGGTGTTATTTTTAAGTTCTAACAAGGAATGACTTTAATACAAAAAAAAGACAGTGGACTAATTGAAGTTCACTGTCTTTTTTTAGGCTAAAGTCAACTAAACCACAATAGATTAGGTGTTGAGATTACCGTCTCTACTACTTCGTTAGAGATAATCTTTGTATTTTCGTTTTTACAAGCTCTCCAACATAAAAAGGCAAGCAATACGGCAATTATGATTATAAGCCAAGTAACCCAGCCATTGGTTTTTTTATTAATAACTTTTTTAGGAATAGTATTTAATACCGAATCTAAATCAAAAGCCTTTGTTAAAGCGGAAGGGATAGAAGCTTGTAGGTTGCTTTTCTCTTTTTCGAGTTCTTCAAATAGTTGAGCTTTAGTCCAGTTTTCTCTAACCAATTTGTTGCCGATAAAACCAATAACAATAGGTGCTATCATATAAATAAGTCTATTTGTGGCAACTCTCGAAATGCCAACTTCTTCGGCTATGGCATCGGTAAAACTTGCGGCCTTATCTCCTAAAATATGCTGCAAAGAGTCGTCAGCTATCTTACGTTGCTCTTCTGTAGGGTTTTCATCACAAATATTCTCCAATTCAGAAAGAATATTCAGATTACCTGCCTCGTGAAGAATGTTTTCAACTTGTGGCGAATGACCTTTCTTCTTCATTAACACACCTAACAAACTTGGAATGATAAGCGAAACTGCCTTTGATATTTTCGACTTGTCTTCGTTTACTGTTTTTGCAGCCCTTGTTATCATCTCTTGACTAACAAGGCTTTTTAATGAATTGCTTAAGTTTGACATAATTAAAATATTTATAAATTTTATTTGTATTTTTGTTTTCGTTAATATTACATTGAAAGATTTTGTACTAATACAATAACATAGTATTTGAACTTTTTGTTGCTCCTAACTTCAATAATAACAAAAGAAACAGAGTAAAGGTTTCTATTTCACACAAAAGACAAAGCTAAAACATTTGCGTAATTAAAAATAAAGTTATAATTTTGTGGGCTGAAAAATCTTTAAGGGTTAAAAAGAGAAAGGGTTTATCCTTTCCACCCCCAGATATAACTGTAAATAATAAACAGAAATGTACGTAATCGTAGACATTCAAGGTCAACAATTCAAAGTTGAAAAAGATCAAAAACTGTATGTACACCACTTAGAAGGTGAAGCAGGCGCTCAAGTTGAGTTCGACAAAGTGCTTTTAGCCGACAACGATGGCAACGTAACAGTTGGTGCTCCAGTAATTGAAGGAGCAAAAGTAGTAGCTGAAATTATTACTCCATTAGTAAAAGGAGATAAAGTTTTAGTTTTCAAGAAAAAGAGAAGAAAAGGATACCGTAAATTAAATGGTCATCGTCAACAATTTTCTCAAATAGTGATTAAAGATATTAAAGCTTAACTCGTTAAAATTTAAGTAAAATGGCACATAAAAAAGGAGTCGGTAGTTCAAAGAACGGACGCGAATCGCATAGTAAACGATTAGGCGTTAAGATTTTCGGAGGTGAAGTATGTAAAGCTGGCAATATTATTATTCGTCAGAGAGGTACTCAACATCACCCAGGTGAAAACGTAGGTATTGGAAAAGATCATACTCTTTATGCTCTTGTTGATGGAACAGTAGCATTCAGAAAAAGAAAAAACAACAGATCTTTTGTTTCTATTCTTCCTTTAGTAGAAGCATAATAAATTATCTATAAAACAAATACAAAGGGGCGTATCTTATACAACAAGATGCGCCCCTTTTTTGTGTAAATAAAAACAAGACCTATAAATAATCTAAAATAAATATATACCTTTGTGTTTCATTATAACAATGATTGAATAGAACCATAATATGAGATATAAGTTATTATTATTTGTTACACTGTGTTTATTAACAGTAACAGCTTGTAAAGACCAAAACAGATTTGTGTTGGAAGGTGAGATAACAGAACTTAACAATCCATCTATTTATCTTTTTAAGATACTTAACGATAGTAGTAAAATAAATATTGATACAATAACAACACAAGAAGGTAGGTTTTCTTACGAATCATATTCCGATTCTATAGTTCCCGTTGTTTTAAGTCTGGAAGAAAACTCTAAGTGGATTACTGCTTGGGTTAAAAATGGAGAAACAATTAAGATAAAAGGTGATGCTAACAACTTTGAGTTGATAGAAATAAAAGGGAATCAGATTAATGACGAACTTACTTTGTTCAAACAAAACAATAAAGACTTAATTAAAGAATTAAAAACAAATGCAGACTCATTAAGAGTCGACGAAATAAAACAACAATTAATAACAAATACCGAAAACTTTATTAAAGCAAAACCGTCTTCTGTTGCAAGCTTAGTGTTGATGCAGAATTATTTATTAGAATTATGCGAACCCGAAGTTGTGGAAGAATACTTGGCTCTTGTAGAAAGTCCAGCAAAAGACAATCCTTTGTATGACTTGCTTAAAGTTGCGTGCGAACGACTAAAGCAAGCGCATATTGAAGAAGACCAAACAGCTGAATAAGGTTGTCGGTTTATCATAAATTAATCATAACTAAATACTTAACTATGTTAGTAAAAGCTTTCTCTGCTGCCTTGCAGGGTGTAGATGCTACTATTATTACTATAGAAGTAAATTGTAGCAAAGGTATCAAATTCTTTTTAGTGGGGCTTCCCGATGTTAGTATTAGAGAGTCGCACGAACGTATAACTTCGGCTTTGGAGTATAACGGATTGAAGTTTCCCAGAAAACAAATTGTGGTTAATATGGCTCCTGCCGACATAAGAAAAGAAGGTTCGTCGTACGATTTGCCTTTAGCTATTGCTATACTTGCAGGTGCAGACACAATACTTGCCGATAAAATATCCGATTATTTAATTATAGGTGAACTTTCGTTAGATGGAGTTGTGAAACCTGTTAAAGGAGTTTTGTCTATAACTCTTAAAGCTAAAGAAATGGGCTTTAAGGGAATTATCTTGCCTCAAGAAAATGCTCGCGAAGCTGCTGTTGTGAATGGCTTTGAAGTTTATGGTGTTAATAACATCAAACAGGTAATAGACTTCTTTAATAACGAGGTAGAATTAGAACGAACTATTATAGATACTTATAAGGAGTTTCAGCTTCATCAAAATAATATTGACTGGGATTTCTCGGAAGTGAAAGGTCAGGAGAATGTAAAAAGAGCTATGGAAGTTGCTTGTTCGGGTGGACATAATTTACTTCTCATAGGTTCTCCAGGGGCAGGGAAGAGTATGATTGCTAAGCGTATCCCTTCTATACTTCCACCTTTATCTATAGATGAAAGTTTAGAAACTACGAAAATACATTCAGTAGCAGGAAAAATAAATCATAATGGTTCGTTGGTGGCTTTGCGTCCGTTTAGAAGTCCACATCACACAATATCAAGTGTTGCAATGGTAGGAGGGGGCTCTTATCCTCAGCCGGGAGAAATAAGTTTGGCTCACAATGGCGTATTATTTTTAGATGAAATAGCCGAGTTTAATAAAGGAGTGTTAGAAATGCTTCGTCAACCGTTGGAGGATAGAAAGATAACGATTTCGAGAGCTAAGTTTACGGTAGAATATCCAGCAGGCTTTATGCTTATCGCATCTATGAATCCTTGTCCGTGCGGACACTATAACAATCCGAACAAAGCCTGTGTTTGTATGCCTCACCACGTTCAAAAGTATCTAAACAGATTGTCAGGTCCATTGTTAGACCGTATAGATATACAAGTAGAGATAGTTCCAGTGCCTTTTGAGGATATTTCAACAACTCGATTGTCTGAGTCGAGTGCAAGTATTAGGGAAAGAGTTATAAAAGCTCGTCAAATTCAAGAAAAACGATTTGAAAATGAAGAAGGTATTTATTGTAATGCTCAGATGCACACACGACTACTTCATAAACACGCTCAACCTGATGATGCTGGTTTGCTTTTGCTGAAAAATGCAATGGAACGTCTTAGTCTTTCGGCTCGCGCTTACGATCGTATACTTAGAGTAGCTCGTACTATAGCCGATTTAGAAGGAACGGAAAATGTATTGTCTCATCACATTGGGGAGGCAATAAGTTATAGAAACTTAGATAGGGAGAATTGGGCAGGATAACTAAAGTGTTATCCTACTACAAATTCTTTTTTGTAGATTTTTATCAATAGCATAAAGCAGGAAATAAGTAGAGGTCCGAAGATGATTCCCCAGAAGCCAAATAATTTCATTCCTAAAATAACTCCAAATAGAGTAACTAAAGGGTGAACGTTTGCTGCTTTTTTTAAGAAAACCATTCTTACAAGATTGTCGACGCTCGATATTATCAATGCGCCATAAATAGCAAGTACTATACCTTGCCAGATGTTTCCACCGATTAATAGGTTTAGAGCTAAAGGAAGCCAGACACCTCCTGTTCCTACAACAGGTATAAGACCGAATATTCCTGTTAGTAATCCCCAAACAACAGGATCGCCAGCGTCAAGAAGCCAATAGGCTAAGCCAGCTGTAACCCCTTGTCCTATCATAATTAAAGGAATACCAACGGCGTTGCTTAGAGTCATATTATGAACTTCGGTTTTGAGCATACTTATGCTTTCTCTTGATACGGGAATAAGGTTTTCTATTCCTTTTTCAAAAGCAGTGCTTTGTTGAAGCATAAAGAAAAGAATAAAAATCATCATACCCACGTTTGCCACCACATTGCCAGTGGTAGATAGTATTCCGGGTATAATGTTACCCACAGTTGCCAAAGCTTTTTGGATAACATCTTCAGAGAAAATATCGTATTCCCAACGCTCTAAAATAGAACCGTGTATGTTATAAAGACTATCTACTATTACTTTGGGGTGGAATTGTTGTAGTTTACTGTAGACTAAAGCAATCAGACCACCGACTACTAAAATCAGAAAAGCAAAAGTGATAAGCAATAAAAAAGATGTGACAAGAGTATTGTTCCAACCTTTGTTTAGTAAATATTGTTGAGGTTTTCTGAGTATCAGATAGAGGGTGAAACCACCTAATACAGAACTGATGAAATATTGAAGTCCACCAACAATAAGACAAGCTAAAAAAAGGATTATAAGAAGAAGTCCTATTTGCTTTATACTTTCGTTAAATAGTTTGCCTGTATACATCTTTTTTGAGTTAATACTAAACACTAAGAGTTAAGAAACTACTGTTTGTAGCTCTTAACTCTTAAGTTTTAGCTATGTTTGAAAAAATTACATTATACCTCTTTCTCTTAGTTTAAGCTGCCAATCCCAAGCCGATTTAATTGTTTTTTCAATAGGTTCTTGAGCAGTCCAGCCTAACACTGTATTAGCATAACTCGGATTAGCCCATATTTGTTCAATATCACCTTCTCTTCTTCCTACAATTTTGTAAGGAACTTTAACTCCAGTAGCAGTTTCGAAAGCATTTATCAAACCTAATACAGACACACCATTGCCAGTACCTAAGTTAAAGTACTCAAGTTTGTCTTCCGAAATGTTGTTCAACATACGCTCTACAGCAATTACGTGAGCCTTTGCTAAGTCTACCACATTGATGTAGTCGCGAATACAAGAACCGTCAGGAGTATTGTAATCGTCTCCGAATACCGAAAGTTCTTTTCTGATACCCATAGCCGACTGAGTTAAATAAGGAACTAAGTTTTGAGGCACACCGTTAGGTAATTCTCCAATTTCAGCACTTGGGTGCGCTCCTATAGGGTTGAAGTAACGAAGAATTATGCTTTTGAAAGGAGCTTTTGCATAGATTGTATCGCGAATAATTTCTTCGTCGATTTGTTTTGTATTTCCGTAAGGAGATAATGCAGGTTGTATAGGAGCCGATTCAGTAACAGGAAGATTTTCTTCAGTTGGTTGTCCGTAAACAGTGCAAGAAGAAGAGAATACTAAGCCTTCTACCTTGTATTCTGGCATAATCTCTAATAAGTTAAGAAGAGAGTCGATGTTGTTTCTGTAGTAAAGTAAAGGTTTTTCAACCGACTCACCTACTGCTTTACTTGCAGCGAAATGTATAATACCTCTAATGCCAGGATATTTGTTGAATACGTTTTTCATACCTGCCATATCCGTGCAATCAACTTTTTCAAAAGCAGGACGTATGCCAGTTATTTTCTCAATGCCATCTAATACATTTTCGTTAGAGTTAGAAAGATTGTCAACAATAACAACTTCGTAACCGGCATTTTGCAACTCAACAGTGGTGTGAGAACCTATGTAGCCCACTCCTCCTGTAACTAAAATTTTACCTTTCATCGTTGTGTGTATTTATTTGTTTATTAAGCCACAAAATTAATAATTAAAGTTTTAACTATAACGAATTAAAGGGATTATCTTTACTGCTTTGTTGGATTTTTTTTATCACATTATCTTTTTTTTGAATGATTAGTTATTGAATGGATTTTTATATTTACCAATCTTTTGTTTAATCAAAAAGAAGAAGAAAGGTATATCGTCAATAAGATAACGTTTTATTAGTCGTTTGGGGTCTTTAAACATTCTGTATAGCCACTCTAAAGCTAATTTTTGAAATATCTTAGGGGCTCTTTTTATGTTTCCTGCTTCAAAATCAATGGTAGCACCTAATGGTAGAAACAAATCTATATTCTTTAAATCATCTTTATACTTATAAATCCATTTCTCTTGTTTGGGAGCACCTACACCTACAAGTAAAACATTTGCACCCGAATGGTTTACAGTATTTATAATATCAAGACATTCGTTCGGATTCTTTTCAAAACCAAAACTGGGCGAGTGAGCACCTACAATAATATTTCGTCCTATTTTGTTGTTTATCTTTAGCATAGCTTCTTCGGCTACACCTTTTGCAGCACCTAAAAGAAATATTTTTATATTCTCGTTGTCTTTATGGTATTCGTAGTAGTTATGAAAAAACGAAGAGCCGGGTATTACTTCTTTTATAGGAGTGCCTAAAAATTTTAAGCCTAAAGCTATTATCTTACTATCGCAAATAACCCAATCGGCTTGTTTGTAGATGTTGTAAAACTCTTCGTCGTTCTGAAGTTTTACTAAATGGTCTACATTTGGAGTAACAACCACACCTTCGTTCAAGGTTTTTAGTAAATCCTCTTGAGTTATGTTTAGTATGTCGATGTTAAAGATTTTAAGCTTTTCCATAAATCAAATTGTAAATGTTTTCGCAATATGATGTGCCTTTTATTGAGTTGTCTTCAAAATACTTATTAGTTATTTCTGTTTGTTTAAGTATTCTTTCGCTTCCTAAATTAGAAATAAGAGTTGCGAGTTCTGTTGTATTGTTGGCTCTGTTCGACAAATATTTTTCGTAGAACTCGGTTTCCAATTCTCCCACACCATTAAGATACTCGTTAAAGTCGGGAGTGTAAAACAAAATAGGTCTGTTTAGTAAAGCAAAATCTACAAAACAACTCGAATAGTCTGTTAGTAAAACATCACTTACGGCAATCAACTTCTGATTAGAAATTACATTGCAGTCTTTAAGCAATATAAAATTCTCGTTTAAGGTAGCTATTTTGTTGACTGATGTTTTCGGGTGAAGCTTAATAACGAAAACAATATTCTTCTCAGATAGTACTTTGTTTATGGCTTCGTTATTAATTATATAATTAATAATATAGGATAAACTATCATCGGTGCGATAAGTCGGCATATAGAGTAGAATCTTTTTATCGTCGCTAATATTTATATCTTTAAAAACTTCGGAACGAGAAACCTTCGATTTGAATAAATCGTTTCTTGGTTGTCCGGTTATATATACGTTACTTTCTTTCAGGTTAAACTGTTTTATAGTTTTTTGTTTAGTGTAATCTGATGTTGCAATAGAAATATTTCTGTACGTCCACGAAAAGAAGAAGTCTAAAAACTTTTTTAAGCATAGAGATAAACCGCTATATGTTTCGTTGTATATCTTTTTAAGCCCTACGCCGTGCCACAGAGAAACTATTTTAGCACCTCCAATCAAGGGAAACTTTCCGAAATCGTCTAAGCCATTAGTATAAAAAGCAACTCCAGCTTTTAATGCTATCGATTTGCCTTCTGATGATTTAATATTGTAAGCTTCGTATCCTTTGTTTCTTATTTGGTCTACAATTTCGTCTTTATAAGTAAGCCAAATAGCTCTTATAGGTTTTTTAGTATTGTAGATATATTCAAAAAGATACATAGAATTATCATCATACTTCATACCTGCTTGAGCTCCGAATATCCATATTGTTTTATTGCGAAACACACAAGTAGATAACTTGATAATATTAAACAAGAAGAAGTTTAGAAGCCAATATAATTTTCTGTCTTCTTTGAAGTTGATTTTCATTTAGATTTAATTTATCGTCTTACATCAACAACTTCACCGGTCAACTTCGATGTTAAAGTATTTACAGAAGCTATAGCAACTAACTCAGGCTTTAATAACGAATCTTCGGGTTCGTTGCCAAAGCTTTTTGTACGCATAGGTGTTTTTGTTCTTTCAGGATTAATGCAGTTGATTCTTATGCCGAAGCTAAACCATTCTTCGCTTAATGCTTGAACTAAATTTACTATTGCCGCTTTTGTTGAAGAGTATATACTGTAAAGCATTCGTCCGCGAGTGTAGCTGCTGCTTGTGTAAAGAAGTAGCGAACCTTTCGACTCTTTAAGATACGGATAAGATTCTTTAGCTACATTAATAGCTCCTAATAGATTAACATTAATACCGTTTTCAATCTTCTTATAGCTCATACTATATAGGGCTTCTTTAACAAGAAGTCCGGCAGTACAAACAACATAATCTATATGTCCGTTTTCTTTTGCTATTTCGGCTAATGCATTGTGCACGCATTGTTCGTCGCAAACATCAATATTGTTCTGAGAACGACTCAACGAATAAACCTTTGCTCCAAGTTGTTCGCCAAGTTTAACCACTTCTTCTCCTATACCATAGCTTCCTCCAAATACAACCAAAACTTTGTTTTGCATAGCTTTGGCAGCGTTATTGTCGAGCGATTTATTATCGCTTATAGATTTTAGTTGGAATAGTTTATCTAATAAGAATAAATCTTCGCGATAGGTAAGTTTCATATTAAAAACTTCTCCGTCTACAACGAAGATAGGAACTTCTGGTAGGTATTTCTTTACAACACCACAGTCGTCGGTAGTAACGAAGTTAGGGTCTTTAAGTGCTGTTTCGTAAGCTTTCTTAATAATACTGCGCTTAAAACATTGAGGAGTTTGTCCGTTACGAAGCGCCGACCTTTGAGGAATAGATGTAATAAGATTGTTATCGTCTACTTGTATAATAGTATCGGTAGTTTTAATAGCCACGTTCACAACATCGTATCTTTTCAAAGATTCGATACAGTCGTTAATGATGCGATTATTAACTAAAGGGCGCACAGCATCGTGGAATATAAGATTATCTTCATCGTTTTCACCAGCATTAATAGCTGCCAAGCTCGAATGGTATCTTTCTTTGCCACCTTGAAGCACTTTGCGTACTTTTGTGTACTGATTGTTGATTATTAGTTGTTCAACTTCGGGAATATAATCTGCTTTACTAACGATGATAATATCGTCTATATTCTCGTTTTGCTCAAATACATCAATAGTATGTTCTATTACTTTTTTTCCTGCTACTTTCAGAAACTGCTTCGGGATAGCCTCTTCCATTCGAGAACCACTTCCTCCAGCCAAAATAACTGCTATATTCTTCATTCAAAAATTATTTTAAGGGAATATTGTATAGTCCGCCGCTTTGCCCACAATACAATAATAATTTTCCTTTATAGAAATCGACATCTTCGGGTTCGTTAAGCACTATATCTCCGATGTAAATCTTCTTTTCTATTCTTTTTTGTGTCAGATTAACAACAATAACGGCGCGTTCTTTGTCTGTTCTTTTTTCGCTTCCATTATAGTCGTGCAAACCGACAGGCAAATATAAGCAATTTTTATGAATAACTCCACCTTGCAGTAGGTTAGAAAAGGAAATTTCGAATTGTTCTATAATGTCTTTTTCTGTAAATATCACCTCTGTACTGTCTAAAGGCGGTAAAGGTAGTTTTGTTATTAAATAATTATTTGCAGCTGTAGACTCTTTTGTTTTGTCATTTTTATAAGGTAGTGAGATTGTATAAATACATTTCTTTTTTTTGTCGATAAACCAGTTGGCACTTTCTTGTTCGTGTCCATTAGTTTGTATTTCTAAAGTTTGTATTAATTCAGAGCCTTCATTGTTGATGCTTTCAACAAAGCATCGGTTTTTCCCACTACATTCTGATATGTAAATAGTTGGATATTTCTTGTTGCCTTTTTTGTGATAAGGTCCAAATGCGGCACAGTTTACATGATTTTTCTCATCTGCACTTGCGAGGTTAAATTCTGAGATTAATTTCTTTTTCTTTAAGTCGAAAACTCTACACAATCCGCCATTGTTAAGTAAGAATGCTGTGTTTTTGTGTATAGCCATTCCTTGTGCCGATTTGTTTTTGTATGCTCCTTGAAACGAAAATTGTTCTTTTACTTGGGCAGAGCAAATAAATGGTATCGTGATTAGAGTTAATATAAAGTATATTCTGTTCATTATATATTGTAATAATTTTGTGTTAAATTAGTAAGAGGCAAAGTTACGGAAATTTTCTGAGCCTCGTTTCTTTCAATGTGTGAAACAGATTATTTCATACATTGAAAGAATTCGTTTTATAGTTTGAAAGAATTTATCTTGTGGTTTGAAATTACTTGTTTCATATAGGTGAAACACTTTGTTTTATACGGTTGAAACAACCTGTTTCATACGGTTGAAACAAATTTGGCTGTGTACACGAGAGTATCTGGGGAAATAAATTTTATAAAATAAAGAAGTTTAGCCTTGAACAACGTGTCATTCATTATTTGCTATTAAATGCAACTTTTATGAATGGCATTGGTCTTTTAGATGGAAAAATTGGTGTCGCTTTGCGCCAACTTTTATCTTTTAGTTTTTAGTTTTTATCTTGTGCGAAGCACGCACATGCACAAACGCAATATATTTGCTGTCTTCATTAACAGGGCAAAGACTTAGATATCCCGACTTGATTTTACCATTCTCTATCACTAAAGGATATTCCCGAGTATTTGTTAAGTGTTGCTGGTAAATAGCATTAGGAGATGCATTAAATTCTACGTGAAAACTACCATTAGAAGAGAGGTTTACATATTTGTTGAAAAAAGCTAACGATAAATACCCCATACTTTTACGCATATTAACCTCTACACAAGGGTGCAGTTTGTATCCTTGTTCTGTTTCGTAGATTAACATATCAACACCTATATTGCCCGAGTAAGACGAATAAGTTTTATGAAGAATATTCAGAAGTTGAATCTTAACATCTTCAATAATATTCTTGTTTATGTAGGCAAGGATTGCTTCTTCAAGTTTGTTTTGCGATGCGAGTTTACTGTGCGTATAAGCTCCTTTTTTATTTGTTTCGAAAACCGAATATCCTAAAAACTCTATACCGTTGTTTATGTTGAAGTGCATAGAGAAGTCGAAAACCTTGTTTAAAGCTTTCTCTAAAGAAACTGTTTTTTGAGATTTAAGTATGCCGTGAGTAATTTGTCGTTCAGATTGAGGTAATGTGTTTGGATTTAACCAAAGTAAACCTCTGCCTGATGATGAGAACGGAGATTTAAGTAATTGCATAGTCTCGCTTTTTACAAGAAACTCTTCGATACTATTAATATCTGAAAAGCATTTAGGCATTATGTCTTTGTCGATAAAGGGAAGCATCTCGATTAATTCGGCTAAAACTTTATGCGAAGTGTTGCGACTGCTAAGTTCTTTGTACTCGTCTTGCCATTTGGGTATTGATAAATTCAGTTTGTAGTCTTTATTTATTTTCTCAAATGTATGTATGTTGTTAGGAGCTAATCCCCATAAGCAAATTGCTTGTTCTGATAGTTTTGTGTTTGCTATTAAATCTTCTGTTGTTATACCTTTTACAGAGTTGTTTAGTAAGGTAAGGGTATCTTTGAAGTTTTCGGGTAAGTTATTTCTCAAAAAAACAAAGTCGTCATCGTTAGAATACCAAGCAGGCAGAAACTCTAAATCGTTCTGCATTTTTATCTGAATGCTTGGAGGTTGATAATATTTCGATTGATTAAGAATAGCAGTTTCGTTGCCAGGATTAAAATAATGTATCATTTTTTGATTATTTTTCTATTCTGAACATTTTGTTGTTACGATCGTAGCTAACACCTTTTCTGTTAAAAATATTGTCGATACTGCCGTCTTCAGATAATTGATTGGGAGAGCCAACTACAAGACCTTTTGTTTTATCCATAATCCAGATAGTATCGGCAATTTGCAGAGCCAATTCTAAATCGTGAGTGGAAAGAAAAATAGTTTTATCGGTAGTTTTACTTAACGTGTGTAGCAGTTGCATAATTTCTACTTTGCTTGGAAAGTCGAGAAAAGCAGTAGGTTCATCAAGAAATATTATAGGAGTTTGTTGAGCCAGAGCTTTAGCTATCATAGCTTTTTGACGCTCGCCGTCGCTTAATGTTTGTATCGAACGCTTCGTTAAGTCTGTTATGTTAACCAAACTTATAGCCTCGTTAATTATTGCAATGTCGGAGCCTGATAGTTTACCCCAAAAACTGGTGTAAGGATTTCTTCCCATACTTACCAACTCGAATACCGACATATCTCTTACTTCAACTTTTTCGGTCAGAACCACGCCTACAAGTTTAGATAGTTCTTTGTTGGAGTAGTTGTTTATAGATTTGTTATTTAGAGTAATTTCGCCCGAAATAGGAGGTTGAAATCCTGATAAAGTTCTTAGTAAAGTAGATTTGCCTACACCATTGGCACCTATTAAACAAGTAAGTTCTTTACTGTTTATAGAAGAAGAAAGGTTTTTGCCAATAATTTTATCGACTCCCTTTGTTTTATAACCTATAGTCAGGTTATTTATATGAATAGTGTTTCGCTCCATAAAGAGCTACAAAGTTAGGAAAAAAGCATTAATTATTTCGATAATCTGTTTACCTTTGAAACCTAATCATTATTTTGTTTTTATGAAACGGTTGTTATTATTGATTATCATAATGTTTGCAAGTGTATCTTTGTGGGCGAATGTAGAACCCGATTTTGTGTCGGAGATAAATACTCAGACTATGCATCAGGCTATAAAAACTAAGTTTGTTGAAGGGTCGGTGGTGTTTATGAGTTTTATTGCTTTGGCATTGATACTCGGTTTGGCTTTCTGTTTAGAAAGGATTATTTACTTAAACCTATCTCAAATTAATACTAAAAAGTTTTTATTAAGTATAGAAGAAAAACTTAAACAAGATGATTTGACCGGAGCTATGGACTTGGCTCGGAATACAAGAGGACCTGTTGCGTCTGTTTGTTATCAGGCTTTACTAAGATACAATGAAGATATTGATATGATAGATAAGTCGATAACTTCTTATGGTAGTGTTCAGGTAGGATTGATGGAGAAAAATCTTTCGTGGATTAGTTTGTTTATTGCAACAGCTCCGAGTTTGGGTTTTTTAGGAACGGTTATAGGTATGATTCAATCTTTCGATAAGATACAGCAATATGGCGATATTAACTCTTCGATAGTTGCAGGAGGAATGAAATTTGCTCTTATAACTACTGTTGGAGGTTTGATAGTAGGTCTTATCTTGCAATTCTTCTATAACTATATACTTAGTAAGATAGAGGAAATAATAAGACAGATGGAAGACGATTCTATCGTTATTCTGGATATGATAATAAAGGCGAAGAAGAAGTAAAACTTTTACAGAGATGGTGTCGATATTGTTAATATGTATATATGTGCTTTTAGGTTTAAGTTTATTAGCCGTATTGTTTTTCTCAATCCGCAGGTTTATTGTGTTGTGGAAAACAGATAAAAGAGCAGTTACTATCTCTATCGCAGGTATCGTTTCCTTATTGTTACTACTTCTTACAACTTATATATTAGGAAGTGGAGAGGCTTGGTTCAAGGTTATAGATATGTGGATTTATAGTGCAGCTTGTCTGTTGGTTTTATCTCTGTTGGCAATAATAATAGGAGTTATTTGGAGTAATATTGTTAATAAATAATATGGCGAGTTTCAAAAGAAAAGTACCTCAAGTAAATTCGAGTGCTTCGGCAGATATAGCTTTCTTATTGCTGATATTCTTTCTTATAACAAGTTCTTTAGACCCTAAAACAGGAATTTACAGAAAGCTCAATGCCTCAACTCCTGAGGAAGTTTTGAAAGAAAGGATTGATATAGAAGATAGAAATCTTCTTACCTTTACAATAGATTCGGTAGATAATGTGTTGTATCTCGATGAAGTTATAAAATTGCCAGAAATAAGGGATATAAGTAAAACCTTTATTGCTAATCCTAACAATGCTGACTTCCTTCCCGAGAAGAAAATTGTAGATATAGTTGGGATAGGAGAATACCCGGTAACAATTAATCATATTATCTCGGTAAAGATAGACGATAGGTCGAAATACGAAACTTATATATCGGTATTAAATGAGATAACAACGGCGTATAATAGGTTGCGTAATGAAGCATCTAACGATATATTTAATACTTCTTATTACAGTCTCGACACGGAAAAGCAAAGAGCTATAAGAGAAATATATCCTTTGAAGATATCAGAGTCAATAGTTCCACACGAAAAAGAAGAGGATATATGAGTCGCTTTAGAAAATCAGCAAAGAGGGAAGTTCCCGGATTAAGTACGGCTGCTTTGCCCGACTTAATATTTACTATATTGTTTTTCTTTATGATAGTAACCAATATGCGTCCTGTGTCGATAAAGGCAGAGTTTGAACTTCCAGAAGCAACAGAGTTTGAAAAACTTACAGAGAAAAACTCCATAGTGTATATAATGGTAGGTAAACAAAAAGATAATCTTAGTGTAGAAACTATTCAATTAAATTCTGATTTTGTTTCGTTAGAAGAACTTCCATTAGCACTGGATAGCATAAAACAAATAGAAGATTTTGATTACGAACAGGCAGTGGTTGTTCTTAAAGCAGATAAAGATAGCCAAATGCATCTAATACATAATATTAAACAACATCTTAGAGATGCACAATTACTTACAGTGCATTATTCTGTAAATAAAAAATGAAAACTTCTTTAACCTTTGGTAGATAAAACCTAACTTTGTGGAGAATTTAATTTTAGTATTATGAAGAAAATATTCTTTTTATTATTAGTGAGTGTGGGCTTATATTCTTGCAGTAGTGTGCCAATTACAGGGAGACAACAATTAAGTTTAGTTTCTGATAGTGAAGTTATGACTTTAAGTCTACAACAGTATGACGAATTTATGGGGACAGCTAAAAAGTCTTCAAATAAAACCTCGACTGCATTAGTCGAAAAAGTAGGGAAAGATATTGCCGGTGCTGTTGAAGCGTATTTTAAGGTAACAGGTATGGAATCTTTACTCTCTGAATATAAATGGGAATTTAATCTTGTAGAAGATGAACAAGTAAATGCTTTTTGTATGCCTGGTGGTAAAATAGTTGTTTACACAGGAATACTTCCATACACACAAGATGCAACAGGTTTGGCGGTAGTGTTAGGGCACGAAGTTGGTCACGCAATAGCTAAACACGCAAACGAAAGAATGTCAAATCAAATGGCTCTCAATTATGGCGGAGTTGCTTTAGATGCAGTTCTTAGCGGTTCGTCTGCTACAACTAAGGCAATAGGCGAAACAGTTTGGGGATTGGGTTCGCAAGTAGGAGTTATGTTGCCTTTTAATAGAAAACAAGAACTTGAAGCCGACCATTTAGGTTTAATTCTTATGGCTATCGCAGGGTACGACCCTAACCAAGCTATACCTTTCTGGCAAAGAATGTCGCAACAAGGCGGAGGTTCTATTGAACTATTAAGTACTCACCCTTCTGATAACAACCGTATAAAAGAAATACAAAAACAACTTCCGGAGGCAATGGAATATTATAACACTATATGGGGAGGTGGTAGTTCTACAAAGACAAATACTCCGGCTAAATCTACATCTACAAGTGAAGACTGGCACTTTTAAGTAGAATTTTAATTCTATCATATTTATGAGCAAATTGTTGACAAAGGAAGAGTCTGTTGATTTTATTAAAACTTATAGTCGCTTATTAAGAAGTGTTGGTGATATTGCTCTTCCTGGTGATAAAGATAAAATAAAAGAATACATAGAAAAAGCTGTAGCTAAGAATGGCTATGGGGAAGATGTTTATGGCTTTAATATTCTTCTTCGTAATATTCATACGGCATTAATAATAACGGAAGAGATAGGACTTAAACGAACTTCTGTTATTGCAGTGTTGTTGTCTTCGATAGTTATAGAAAAACTATGCACATTAGATGATATTACTAAAGATTTTGGCGCAGATGTATCGAAGATAATTCATGGATTAATGAAGATTCATGAGCTTTACGAAAAGAATGCGGCAATAGATAATGAAAACTTTAGAACATTACTTCTTTCTTTTGCAGAAGATGTGCGTGTTATATTGATTTTAATTGCAGAACGTCTGTATTTAATGCGTAGTGCAAAGCAGATAAAGAACGAAACTTATCGTTTGCAAATAGCCGCCGAAGCATCATATCTTTATGCTCCTCTTTCTCATAAATTAGGATTGTATAAAATAAAGTCTGATTTGGAAGACCTATCTCTTAAGTTTAGAGATAGAGAAAGATACCTTTATATAAAAGATAAACTTAGCGAAACTAAACGTTCGCGAGATGAATATATTGCAGAGTTTATTGCTCCGATAGAGAAGCGACTAAAGGAAATGAACCTTAATTTTGATATAAAGGGTCGAACAAAGTCGATACATTCTATAAACAATAAACTTATTAAGCAGCAAATAGAGTTTGAAAAAATATACGACTTATTTGCTATCCGTATTATATTAGATACTCCTTTAGATAAAGAAAAAGCAGAATGTTGGCAAGTATATTCGGTAGTTACCGATATGTATCAGCCAAATCCTAAGCGAATGAAAGATTGGCTTTCGGTGCCAAAGAGTAACGGTTACGAATCGCTCCACACCACAGTTATGGGCTCTGGTGGTCGTTGGGTAGAAGTTCAGATTAGAACTAAACGTATGGACGAGATTGCCGAGAAAGGTTTAGCTGCTCACTGGAAATATAAAGGTCTGAAAGGAGAAAGTGGGTTCGATAGTTGGTTGAATAATGTTCGTGAAGTGTTGGAGAATAAAGATGAATCGCCAGCCGAGCTTATCGATAACTTTAAGATGGACCTATATGATGATGAAATCTTTGTGTTTACACCTAAAGGTGATTTGTTCAAACTTCCCCATAATGCTACTATCCTCGATTTTGCTTTTGCAATTCATACATCTGTAGGAGCTAAATGCGTATCGGGCAAAGTAAATGGTAAGAATGTATCCATAAAACAGAAGCTACAGAGTGGCGACCAAGTAGATATACTTACTTCTCAAAATCAAACACCTAAGCAAGACTGGCTAAACTTTGTTGTTACAAGCAAAGCACGTATTAAGATTAAGCAATCGCTGAAAGAACAAGATGCTAAACAATCGGAGTTTGCGAAAGAACTTCTTAAACGTCGTTTCAAAAATAGAAAGATAGAAGAAGATGAGGCTACTCTTATGCGCCTTATAAAAAAGATGGGGTATAAGACTGTTACTAAGTTTTATGCGGATATAGCTAACGACCGTTTAGATGTAAATGCTGTAATAGATCAGTATCAAGAAAGAAAAGAACACGAAGCCTTAGAGCATTCTGAAAGGAGTGTGGAAAACTATCAGGCTCGTACTACTCCTGTTGAAGAAATATCGACCAAAGAAGATGTTTTAGTTATCGATCGTAACCTTACTGGTATAGATTATAAACTTGCTAAATGTTGTAATCCTATATATGGTGATGATATATTTGGTTTTGTGTCTTCGCAAGGTATTAAGATACACAGAACAAACTGTCCGAATGCTCCTACGCTTTTTAGTAAGTATGGATACAGGGTTGTTAAATCACGATGGGCAGGAAAATCGGGCGCAAGCTATCCTGTTGTCTTAAGGGTTGTTGGGCACGACGATATAGGAATTGTAACTAATATTACGTCTATAATATCAAAAGAAAGCGGAATGATGTTGCGTTCTATTAATGTTGATTCGCAAGATGGTATCTTTCAGGGTACAATAACAGTGCTGCTAAGCGATACCTCAATGCTTAATAGTCTTATCAAGAAAATAAAAGCTATTAAAGGCGTTAAGCAAGCGGAACGGGTTTAATACAATCTTGAAAAACTCAAAGTGCGCTTTTCAGTTCTTTGAGAATTAAATCTAAATAATCAATCAATAGCGTTTCGTGGTTTTTACCTTCAACTTCAACTACTCTGGCTTTGCCGCCTAACTCTTTAATAGAATTGTAAGTGTTGATGCTGTTAGATGGAAAAACCCAATCGTCGGCAGTTCCATAGATTAAAACAACGCTATCCTTTGGTGCGAACGAAAAGAAAGAATTTTTATTCAAGATATTAATAAGTTCGGTATCGCTTCCGTCTATAACTCCTTGTCGGAAATCTTCATTAAATAATAGTTTAGGATTAGTGTTTATATCTAACTCTTCAGTATGGAAATAAGCTAAATCATAATTATTTGCCTTTAATAAGGCATTGTCGGATTCCGAAAATACCTTGTCGTAAGCTTTAGAATAGTTGTAATTTGTTTTATACATATTGAAAGTCCACAAATAACTACTAATAAAATGCGCATCAAGGGTAATGTCTTGTGCTAAAAACTCTTTCGCAAACGAAACGTTATCGTACGAACCCGAACCTGCTACTGTTTTGTAGATGTAAAGTCCAGAATTATTTGTGTTCTCTATCTTTTCGTGTAAAGCCAACGAAGCATTACCTCCCTCAGAATATCCGGTTATAAACAAATCATTGTTGAAAGTTAAGCCTTTAGTGTTGTCGGCATATTCTTCAAAAGCTCTGACCATATCTAAGCCAGCTTGACCTAACGATTCTTTGTGTATGTAAGGGTGAATAATGTTGTTGCTTTCTCCATAACCTATATAGTCGGGAAGTAAAACGGCGCAATTATAAGCAGATGCCAAAGCTATGCCTAAAAACAGCTCAATATTATAATTTGATATTGAAGATACCGAGATAGACGGAGCTTCTTTTTCGGTTACAGTACCGTGATTATATACAATAGTGGGAAATTCGGGATTAAAACTTTTAGATATAATTAAAGCTCCAGAAGCTTTTATCTTCGTTCCCTTAGGATATTCGGTGTAATAACTTACTTTATAGCAATTAACATCACTGTTTACTATGTTCATATACTCTTTATATCCGAAGGTTTTGAGTGCCAACTTTATTAACCCTGTTGTCATAGAACCGCTTTCTTCAACTTTGTCTAAATAATCATAAGTGGGAGTTGGGTTGTAATCGTCGTCTGAACAAGAAACTAATAATAATCCTAACAGAATAAAAAGATAACATTTCTTTAACATTGTGAACTGTTTTAATAATGAGGTGCAAAGGTATTAAACTTGAAATTAATAAAGAGATAAAAATAAATATTTTTGAGAAAACAATTACCTACTGTTTATCCTAAATGTTTTTCCTAAGATTGGTAATATGTTGATTAAAAAATATTTGCAATTATGCAGACAAAACATTATGTTTGCAGAGCATAATAATATGAAGTACCAATAAAACATATTATTAAACGATTATACAATGAAGAACATTTTAGTTTTAGTCTCAACTTTGTTATTATTGATAAGTTGTGAGAAAACAGACACAAACAGAGGAGTAAATATCATTCCTGCTCCAGCAGAAATATCTATCGGTAGTGAAAGTTTTGTATTAAACGATAAGGTGGTAATAACATTTGCCAAACCAGAATTAGAACTTGCCGCTAAATATTTATCAGAGTGCTTTGCTAAAGATGCTAACATAACCTTAAGCGTTAAGTCTGATACTGATAGCGATAATGCCATAGTGTTAGATTACGATGAGTCGCTAAATACTTCCGATGCTTACTTGTTGAAAGTTGATAAACAGGGAGTAAGCATAACAGGAGCAAATCCTCGTTCGGTTGTATTAGGGATTCAAACTTTAAGACAGATGCTGCCAGTAGATGCAAACAAAGAAACAACTATTCCTCAAGTATATATTTACGATTATCCCGAGTGGGAGTGGCGTGGTATGCACATCGATATTTCTCGACACTTCTTTAACAAAGAAGAGGTGTTGGAGTTCTTAGATATAATGGCTTATTATAAATTTAATAAGTTCCATTGGCATTTAACCGACGATCAGGGTTGGCGTATAGAGATAAAGAAATATCCACTTTTGGTAGAGAAGAGTGCCTGGCGTGAGTTTGATAGCAATGACAAAACTTGTATAAAGAAAGCCGAAAAAGATCATAACACCGATTATCTTCTTCCCGAAAATAAGATGAAAGAGGTAGATGGTAAGGTTTTGTATGGAGGATATTTTACACAAGAAGAGATTAAAGAGGTTGTTGCCTATGCCACAAAGTTAGGTATCGATGTTATTCCTGAAGTAGATATACCGGGTCATAGTTCTTCGTCGATTGCTGCTTATCCCGAACTGTCTTGTTTCGGAAAAACAGGCTGGGGAGAGGTATTTTCAGCACCACTTTGTCCGGGCAAAGATAATACACTCGAAGTTTATAAGAATATATATACCGAATTGTTTGAACTCTTTCCTTACGAATATGTTCACGTTGGAGCCGATGAGGTGGATATGACCAACTGGACTAAGTGTCCGCATTGTCAGGTTCGAATAAAGAAAGAAAATCTAAAAGACGAATACGAACTACATTCTTGGTTTGTGCGCGAAATGGAAAAGTTTTTCAAAGAAAACGGTAAGAAACTTATAGGCTGGGACGAGATAATTGAGGGTGGTTTGTCGGACGAGGCTACTGTGATGTGGTGGAGAACTTGGTCGCGCAATGCAGTTAAAACCGCAACCGAACAAGGGAATGAGGTTATTCTTACTCCCAATAGCCATTATTATTTCGACTATCAACAAACGCATAAAACGCTTTCCGATTTGTATGCTTACGAACCTATTCCTGCGAATATGGATACAACCTATAAGCACCTTATAAAAGGTATTCAGGCAAACCTTTGGGCGGAAGTAATACCGTCTCGGGAGCGTCAACAGTATATGTATGCTCCTCGTATCTTAGCTTTAAGTGATGTTGCTTGGAGATATGATAAAAATCGAAACTGGGAAGAGTTTCAGACTCGCTTACTTACGCACTTTCCTCGTTTAGATAAGATGAAAATTAATTATCGCCCGTTAGATATTCCTAACGTACACGAACGAAATGTATTTATAGGTTCTACTGAAATACAATGGAATAGCCCAGTTAAAGGAGTTGAATTAAGATATACTACTGATGGAACAATCCCAGATAAAACTTCTAATTTATATACTAAGCCATTCAGAATAAATGAAACTACAGAGTTTACGATACGAATGTTTCGTCCTGATGGTAGTGCGGCAGACATCATAAAAACAGTGTACTCAAAAGAAGAATATCTACAATCAGTCGAATTAAAAGAAACAACCGATGGGTTTAACTGTGTGTGGTACGAAGGGATATTCAACAGTTGTAATAAGATAGAAACTGTGCCAGTAAAAGAAACTTACGTTGTAGAATCTATTTCTGTACCTCAAGGAGTAGGAGGTAAGCAAGGTTTGGTTTATACTGGATATATAGAAATTCCATCAGACGATATTTATACTTTCCATTTAGGCTCAGACGATGGAAGTGTGCTTTACATTGGAGATGAAATAGTTGTAGATAATGATGGACCTCATAGTCCGCGAACATTGTCGGCTCAAATAGCTATGGGTAAAGGACTTCACCCTATAAAACTTTATTACTTCGATATGAATAACGGAGGATTTATTAGTCTAAAACTATTTAATAGTAAAGGAGAGGAAGTAAGTGTAAAGGGTAAACGGGATTGTGAATGAAAGTTAATCGATGCTTGACAAACGCCTTTTTGTTTTGTACCTTTGTGTAAGCAAAAAAACATAAAAGTCGCTAAGAACTATCTCTTAGCGACTTTTTTAGTGTTTAGACCCAAAAATACAGTGAGTTTTAGTGTAACTTATACCGAGTTTTAGATATAAACACAGTTAGTTTTAAAAAAATTACAGTGAGCTTTTTTCAGAACTCACTGTAAAGTTATAAAAGAGTCCCTATTTACCTAAAACATCAAAGTTTGCAATAGAACACAAACGGTTAAAGATGGTGAAATAGGGTTAAAGTTAGTATTAAATATTAATCCACTTTACATAAGCAAAGTCCATACGATGAGGAATATCTTTGTTTTCGGGATAAACTCTTAATCCGAACTTGATATTGCCAGCCGCCGAAGCTTTTATGTTTGTAGAGTAATACACCTTCGAGCCTTCTGTTTTGTCAAGCTTTAAAGGAACTATTTTTAAGTTCTCAGACTGAGAAGCAAGGTCGTTGCGTAACTGAACGGCTTCTACTCCTAATGCGCCTTGTAGCTCGTGTTTGTCTAAAACAACCGATAGAGAAATGTTTTCTCCTATTTGTATGTTGTGATTTAGTATGTTGTCGCTACATTTAACATCAATAACTTCCATTTTATCCCAGTTAGCGGCAACCTCTTCTTTCCAAGCTGCTATCTCTTTTGCTTTAGCAAAACTATTAGAAACCAAAGTCTTTGAACGATTTTCTAAAACGTTATAGAAACGCTCCACGTAATCGTCGAACATACGTTTAGTTGTATAGTGAGGTGCTATTTGCGCAATAGAATTTTTAATATATTGCACCCATTCAGGAGAGTATCCTTTACTGTTTTTAGCATAATAAAGAGGAATGACAGAGTTTTCTAACATCGAGTAGATGGTAGCAGCGTCTAACTGATCTTGATATTCTTGATTATCGTAAGTTCTTTTCTCTGTAAGAGCCCAACCAGCTCCTTCTCTATAGCCTTCGTACCACCAGCCATCAAGAACTGAGAAGTTAAGAACTCCATTCATTTGTGCTTTTTCTCCCGACGTTCCAGATGCTTCTAACGGACGAGTGGGTGTGTTTAACCATATGTCTACGCCAGATATTAAACGTTTTGCTAAACGCATATCGTAGTTTTCAAGGAAGATAATTTTACCTAAAAACTCAGGACGACGAGATATTTCAACAATCTTTTTAATTAATCCTTGACCTCCACCATCGGCAGGGTGAGCTTTACCTGTAAAGATAAACTGAACAGGACGATCGGGATTGTTTACTATCTTAGATAGTCTTTCTAAATCGGTAAATAATAAATGTGCTCTTTTATATGTAGCAAATCTACGACCGAAACCGATTAGTAATGCGTTAGGGTTGATTTTGCCTAATAGTTCAACAACTGCTGAAGGATCGCCTTGATTCTTTAACCAGCTATCTTTGAAAGACAATCTGATGTGTTTAACCATTCTTTCCTTCATAGTCATTCTTACGTCCCAAATTTCTTCATCACCAACATTGTATATCTTTTCCCAGATAGCAGCGTTCGATTGGTCTTTGTAGAATTCTTTTCCGAAATGTTTTTCATAAAACTTTCTCCACTCAGAGGCAGCCCAAGTAGGCATATGAACTCCGTTAGTAACATATCCAACGTGAGATTCTTGAGCAAAATATCCTTTCCATAAAGGAGCAAACATTTGTTTAGAAACTTCACCGTGTAAGAAAGATACTCCGTTTGCTTCCTGACAAGTATTAAGGGCAAACACACTCATAGAGAATTTTTCGTAACTTCCAGGATTTGTACGTCCCATATCCATAAGTTCTTGCCAAGTAATTCCTAATTTAGCAGGGAAATGGTTCATATATTTCTCGAACAAAGGTTCTTCAAAATAGTCGTGTCCGGCAGGAACAGGAGTATGGCAAGTGTATAAAGCAGAAGCTCTAACAACTTCTATAGCCTGATCGAAAGTTAATTTGTCGTTAGCAATATAATCAGCTAAGCGTTGAGCATTGATAAGAGCAGCGTGTCCTTCATTACAGTGGTAAACTTGTTTTTTAATTCCAAGTTTGTTTAGTAATAAAATACCTCCAACACCTAATAGATATTCTTGTTTTAGACGATTTTCATTGTCTCCTCCGTATAGTTGAGCGGTAATGCTACGGTCCCATTCAGAGTTTTGATCCATATCAGTATCTAAAAGATAAAGTTTTATGCGCCCAACATTAACAGTCCACACATAAGAATATACAGTAAACGAGCTGTAAGGAACTTCTAAAATCAGAGGTTTGCCATCTTCGTCCATAACTTGCGTTAAAGGAAGCTGAGTAAAATCTTGAGGTTCGTAGTTCGCTATTTGTTGTCCGTCCATAGAAAGGGCTTGAGAGAAGTATCCGTAACGATACAAGAAGCCAACCGCCGTAAGGTCGGCATTAATATCGCTCGCTTCTTTAATGTAGTCGCCAGCTAAAACCCCCAAACCACCAGAGTATATTTTTAATATATTTGCTAAACCATACTCCATACTAAAGTATGCAATACTTGGTATAGATTGGTTTTTAGGTTCGTTCATATAGTCGGTGAACTTTTTATATACAGAATTAATTCTGTTCATTAATTCTTTATCTTTAGTCATCTCTTCTAAACGAGCAAACGAAAGACTGTGTAAAAGCAGCACAGGGTTTCCTTCGGTGCGTTCCCATAAGTCGCTATCTATAGAAGCAAATAATTCTTTAGCTTCATAGTTCCATATCCACCATAAGTTGTGAGCCATTTCGTCGAGAACTTTAAGTTCTTCAGGCATTTTAGAATAAATAATGCTTTCTCTCCAAATAGGATCGTTGCCGTTGCTTGTTTTAATCTTCATAACTTTATTTCTTGTTTTTAGTATGTTTATTTCTTGTTTTTGTATTTCTAATCGCTATATCAAAAGCTTCAAGGTAGTAGTCGATAAAGTAAGTCCATAATGCTTTTTCAGATAAGTCGAAAGCGGCTTTTCTTATGTTAGCTATCTCTTCGCTAGACGAATTAGAGCTAAAAGACATTATAACTTCTTTTATCTTTTCTGCTACTTGAAAATAATTATCTTCAGTACGAGTAATTACTTCTACACCTTTATTTAATGTATCTACACTTTCAGATGCAGTCCACACTCCAAATCCTGCAAGATTTGTTGTTATTGTTGGTATATGAAAAGCAATACTTTCTAAAGGAGTGTAACCCCAAGGCTCGTAATACGAAGGGAAAATAGTTAAATCAAAACCTATAAGTAAATCGTAATAAGGTAAATTAAATATTCCATCGTTGCCATTAAGATAAGAAGGAACGAATATTATCTTTACTTTATCGTCGGTGTTATTTGAGAAGTTTAAATAACTAAGATAATTAGATATTTTATCAGAATAAATATCCGTAAGTTCGTGTGTGAGATAAGAATTAGGAAGAGGATAACTTTCGTTATTGTTAGCTTCTAACCTTTCAATTAAATCTTTTCTTGCACCATTAATCCCTGCAGGAACCATAATAAGAGCTAAAATATCTTTATCGGGTTTACTTAACCTTACTCTATTTATAGCTTCAACAAAAATGTCTAATCCTTTGTTGCGGTATTCGTATCTTCCACTTGTTCCTATTAAAACTGCATCTTCAGATATTTCAGAGCCGGTTAATTGTTTCGCAACCTCTATTATTGCTTTTCGAGCAGTATTTTTCTTTTTATTATATTGCTTTTCGGCAGGAACGAAGTTGGGCTCGAATCCGTTAGGAGTGATAATGTCTGGCTTTTTATCTAAAAGTTGAGTAGCTTCAACGCCAGTTATTTCGCTTACAGTAGTAAAGCAGTCGCTGAAGTGAGCGGCAGCTTTTTCTAAATAATGTTTACACTGTACGTTTAGTTCCTGAGCCATTTGGTCTCCGTTGTAGTTGTGCATCTGACCGTACAAAGGTTTGTCATTGCCCGATATTGAGCGACCTACAGAGGTGGCGTGAGTTGTGAAGATTGTAGATATATAAGGTAGATTAGTGCGAACGTATAGTACGCCCAAGCCTAACATCCATTCGTTAAATAGAGCAATAACGTTTTTTTCTTCTAACTTTAAGAACGTAGAGATGCTTTCGATTACCTTTGCCGTAGCATAAGCAAACATACACGATTCGTCGTAATCGCCATAACCAACAGTAGAGTCAATTCCGTAATTCTTCCATAATTGATAATAAATATCTCCTTTGATTTCGTAAAACGGAGAGAAGTCTACTAATATAGTTATAGGCTTTCCTGGTATATTCCATCTTCCTACTCTAACTTTTAGGTTTTCATTCTCTATGGCGTATTTCTTCCAAGACTTTAGAACTGTTTTATTTTCAATAAAATCAGGATTTTCTTTACCTACCCACAAGTCGGGTCCTATAAATATAATTTTATCTTTGAACAGACTTTGTAGTGTTTTCGCCTTGGTTGATAAAACTGTGTAAATACCGCCAACTTTGTTGCAAACCTCCCAGCTTGATTCAAATATATAGTCTGGTGTAAGTTTTTTAGAGCTTATCATAAAAATGTATTTTCGATTTGAGGTGCAAAGATAAGAACAATTTAAGAGGTAATTTAACTTTTTGATAAATAATTGAAACGTTTAACTTATTATTGTCTTTATTTTCAATGCTTTGAATGTTTTAGCAAGATAAATAAATGCACACTAATAACCCATAGGACAAATAAATATGTAATAATTTAATTCAGTCAACAGGTTATTCCAACACTAATTTACCTGTCTGTATTACCTGTTTATTATCAGATATTTTGTAGATATATATCCCTTTGCTTAATCCTTGATAGCTTATAGATTGAGGGTGATAGAGAATGTTTTCCTGTAAAGCTGTTTGACCTTGTAGGTTAAGTATTTCAAAAGATAGTGGTACTTTGCCCGAGATAATATTTATCGTTGAGTTGTTCTTGTTTGGTAGTATTGTTATTGATGGTATTTCTATATCACTAACAGATTGTCCTTTTGGGGGCTTACCATCACAAAAGCAATCACCAAATTCGTTGTCGTTATAAATAACTTCGTCGCCTTGTTTAAAACAAGCAAGTTTGAAGTAAGGTATATAACATATCGGGAAACTATAAATTTCCCAAAAAAGTCCAGTATTACTTCCTATGCCTTCTATCCAAATAACATTATGATTTATCGCATTAGATTCATAATGTCTCACGTGTAATTCTTTACCATACAATGTGTATTCAACGTTTAAGACTTCAGTGTCAATCACACCGTATCCCTCTTCTATCATTCCAACATAATCATATACACTTAAACCATAATCATTACATTTATAATACAGAACGTTATTCCGAGTGAATCTATCGCCTTTCTCTTTTGAAAAATCGTATAAAATATATTCGTCAGTATATGGTAAGCCGTAAGGATTGCCAATGCCTCGTGAATCATGAACTAAAAACCATACTTTTTGATTTTCTTCTCTGAAGCCTCCTACATAAAAGTCGTTATGGTCTATGTTTAGAGTTGAGTCGTTAAGTAGATATAGTTTGCTATATTTTTTCTCGTTAATAATTGTATCTCCAACTAAGCCATACATAAATTGATGGGAGGGACGACCTGGTTTGCCTGATTGATAAGAATATTCTTGTACCACCCATATTGCACTATCCTTAGGGAATGGTTTGTATTCTCGTTCCTCTGTTTCTATTACAGGATTTTCATCACTATCCAACTCTTGCGAGTGGAGCAAGGCAGTGCTTATTAATAGCATTACTACAAAGTATACAAGCTTTTTCATATTTTCTATTTTTACTTGTTTATAAAAAAGAACTATTTATCTCAACACTCTACCTTTTTATTAAAATTTTCTAAGGTCTCATTTGCAAATTAATACATTTTATTTGTATAAAACAAATAAAAGTTAATAAATGTGTCAGTTTTTGTAACTATTCAGACCACCATTGGTTAGCGCTAACTTTTATCTTTGAGTTTTTAACTTTTAACTTTACCTTATCCGATTAGAATAAACAACCTCAAATACAGTACTTTATAAAACTCCAAAATAAAAGCTTCACTTAGGGTCGTCTCTCTACTAAGAGACCCCTCCTCTCTCTTAGTAGATAGGCGAGGTGTCTCTACTAAGAGAGACGGGGTGCTTTAAGTAGAAAGACGAGGTGGTTCTACTAAGAGCGGCATCGGGTATCTACTAAGAAACAACTCGCCTATCTAATAAGAGCAACAAGGGGTATATAGTAACAACCAGCTCGCCCATCTACTGAGAGCGGCGAAGTGCTTCACAAGAGAGATAAAGCCGTCCATTTGTCCACACGCTAACTTTTACGCTCTTCTCAGAGAGTTAAGGAATTACAGATAGTTGCTTATTGGGGCAGCTTGCTTGCACTCTTGCTCCGCTCTTAAGATTAAGCAAAGGGTCTATAATATCAAAATAATAGAAATAATAACAGTCTTGTAGAAATAAGTAAGTAGAGAAAATGTCGAGAATTTGGGCGAAATAGAAAAAGTTTTATCGGACAGCAATATAATTAAATAAATCTCAATTACTGCCTTACATCAAAGATTGTTTTGTAAATTTGCATTCAAATCAATAAAGATATAATGAAGAAGATTTATTCGTTTTTATTAAAACTGTTAGGTTGGACGTATGAATTAGCTGCTCCTATACCTCCTAAATGTGTTATTTGTGTAGCTCCCCATACAAGTAACTGGGATTTTGTGATAGGAATGATATTCTATAAATCAATAGGGGGCAATCCTCATTTCTTAATGAAAAAGAGTTGGTTTGTTTTTCCTTTGAATTATATCTTTAGAGCTTTTGGTGGTTTTCCTATTGATAGGTCTAAAAATAGTTCGATGACAGACCAAATGGCAGAAGAGTTTAATAGACAAGAAAGTTTTCAGTTGGCTATAACTCCTGAAGGTACAAGAAAAAAGAACTCTAATTGGAAAACTGGGTTTTATTATATTGCCACTCATGCTAAAGTACCCATCGCCTTAGCTTCTCTCGATTATTCTATAAAAAAAATAAGATTGATAGAAAACTTTATCCCGACAGGTGATGTAGATAAAGATATGGATTATATCAAGCTTCAATATAAAGGTGTTTTGGGTAAATATCCTGATAAATTCTCTATGTAAAACAATGAAAGAATTAAGGGTTAGTTGTGTTCAGTCGAGTATAGAGTGGGAAGATAAACTACGGAATCTTACACACTTTTATTCTCTTATCTCTCAGCTTAAAGGTAAATCTGATGTGGTGGTATTGCCCGAAACTTTTACCACAGGTTTTTCAATGAAGGCTTCTCATTTGGCAGAAACTATAGAGGAGGATACGATTAAAACAATAAAAAGCTGGGCGCAAGAGTTCGGTTTTGCTATTGCTGGAAGTTTTATTTCTAAAGAAGATAACAACACCTTATATAATAAAGCATTTTTTGTAACTCCCGAAGGAGATACTTATTTCTATAATAAGCGTCATTTGTTTAGAATGGGAGAGGAAAACAAAGTCTTTTCTCCTGGAGATACATATTCTATAATAAATTACAAAGGTTGGAACATAAGGCTAATAGTTTGTTACGACTTACGTTTCCCTGTTTGGATAAGAAATAAAAATAACGAATACGATTTGTTAATCTGTGTTGCTAATTGGCCTAAAGCCCGAGCGAAAGTTTGGTCAAGCCTTCTTGTTGCTCGTGCTATAGAAAATCTATGTTATGTTTGTGGTGTAAACAGGGTGGGTGAAGATGGTAATGGATTAAAGTATCAAGGCGATTCTCTTATTATAGATTACAAAGGAAATGCTTTAGCAGAAGCTATTAACGATGAAGAAAGCTTATTGACTGTTTCTGTAAATAAAGATAAACTTAACGATTTCAGAGAAAAATTCCCAGCCTGGAAAGATGCCGACGATTTTACAGTTTTGTGAATAATTTGCAAACTTTGGTATTGTTCGGATTGTCCTATCTCGATTGTAGTTTATTGAAAAACTCCCAGATAATAATTCCAGAAGTAACAGAAACGTTGAGTGAGTGCTTAGTTCCAAACTGAGGAATTTCTATACAAATATCACAATTATTCATAGCTTCTTGGTCAACACCTTTTACTTCGTTGCCCAAGATAACAGCATAAGCTTGTTCTGTTAGGTTTAACTCATTAAGCATAATACTATTTTCGGCTTGCTCTATTGCCGCTATACAATATCCTTGCTCTTTTAGTTCTTTTATGGCATCTAATGTGTTGTTGAAGTATTTCCACTCAACTGTGTTTTCTGCTCCCAAGGCTGTTTTGTGTATTTCTGCATGAGGAGGAGTAGCAGTTATTCCGCATAAATACACCGCTTTAACTAAAAAAGCATCAGATGTGCGAAATACAGAACCTACATTGTGTAAACTTCTTACATTATCAAGAACAATAACTAATGGAATTTTCTTCGTTTCCTTAAACTCTTCTGTGCTAATGCGTTTTAATTCTAATGTTTTTAGTTTTCTCATTTTGTTTCTTGTGATTTGAATACTAAAGCATATAGTTTCATCTGTTTAAGCATCGATACTAATCCGTTGGAGCGAGTAGGGGAAAGGTGTTCTTTTAATCCTATCTTTTCAATAAAGTATAAATCGTTTGATAATATTTCTTCAGGAGTATGTCCTGAAAGTACTTTTATTAAAAGAGATACTATTCCCTTTACTATAACCGCATCGCTATCTCCCTTGTATATAACTTTTCCATCTTCGTAATCGGCTTGTAACCAAACTCTACTTTGACAACCTTCTATAAGATTGTTAGATGTTTTGTGTTCGGCAGCCAGTGTTGGTAAGTCATTTCCCATTTCTATTATTAGGGCGTATTTATCCATCCAGTCGTCAAATGCTGAAAACTCTTCTATTATATCGTCTTGTATTTGATTTATTGTTTTCATATCTGTAATTTATTTTTCGTTATAAATTATATGGGTTATTGTTTCTCCTACCGCTTTTATTGTTTCTTTGCTTACGGCGTCCATATTATCATCAACTGTATGCCAATAGCTACCAAATCCATTTTGACTATTTGGGTCAGATTGAATAATATCTATACATGGGATTTTTCTTATTTGATTAACGGGAACGTGGTCGTCTTCTATGCTGCCACCATATTTATTTACAAAGTATTCTTCGTATCCTAATTCGTGAGCTTTTTGCCATACTTTTTTAACAATGTCGGAAGCATAATACATAGATACTGTTTCTTTGTAGAAACGAGCGTTTTTAGCACTTGCCATATCTAAAAGAATACCATACTTTGCGGTATAGCCTTGTGTGTGAGGATTTGCAGCCCAATACTTAGAGCCTAAACACCAACCTCCTTCATATTTGTTTTCAAATTTAGGAACACCCCAATCTTCGGCATCAAATAAAATAATGTCAACGCCAATTGTAGGATTGTTTATTCCTATTTGTCGGGCAATTTCCATTAATATACCACAAGAACCTGCGCTGTCATTAGCTCCGTCGATAGGAGTTTTATGATTATCAGGGTTTGAGTCGTGGTCGGCAAACGGACGAGAATCCCAGTGTGCACAAAGTAATATTCTATTCTTATTCTCAAGATTAAAAGAAGCTATAATGTTTTTTGCTTCTAACGCGATATTATCATAAGTTCTTAAAGTCGCATCTTGCTCTATTACTTCAGCTCCAAATTTCTTAAATTCAGAAATGAAGTAGTTGGCACAAGCTTTATGAGCTTTAGAGTTCGGTACTCTTGGTCCGAAAGCGACTTGCTGAGCTGTGTAATTATAAGCACTGTCGGCATTAAACGTTGGAATACAGTTGTTTGTAACTTCCATTTTAACTTCAGTATTTTGTTTTGTTTCTTTATTGCAAGAAACCATAGCTATGAATAAGCATATAATTAGAAATGTTTTTTGCATATCGTTATTTTTTGTTTTTCTGAACAATATCCATTACTCGCATTAAGTTACCACCCCAAATTTTAGCAATGTCTTCTTCCGAATAACCTCGTCTAAGTAATTCAATGGTTATTTTAGGCATTCCGCTTATTGTCTGTATATCTGTTAGGCTTCCGCCTCCATCAAAGTCAGAGCCTATCCCCACGTGGTCTATTCCTACAGTTTTCACTATATGGTCGATGTGATCTGCGGCATCTTTAGCTTGAGCTTTGTCGTCGTTTCTTAAGAAATAAGAATAAAGACAGACTTGTATAACGCCTCCTTTTTCTGCTATTGCAGACATTAATGAGTCGGAAATGTTACGAGGGTGATTTCTCAAAGCTTTAGCAGACGAGTGAGAAGCAATTACGGGGTATTCGCTTACTTCCAATACATCGAAAGATGTTTTTTCTGATGTGTGAGAAATGTCAACCATTATTCCTAAGCGGTTCATTTCTTTAACCACTTGCTTTCCGTAGTCGCTTAATCCGTTATGTTTAGAATTGCTTTTACTTGCTGAGTCGCAGATGTCATTGTCTCCATTGTGGCATAAGGTAATGTATGAAATGCCCATATCTGCAAATTTCTTAATGTTCTGAATTTCTGTGCCGATGCCATAACCATTTTCAATACCCAAGAATATAGCTTTCTTACCCTCTTTCTTTAATCGTTTTACATCATCACTTGTTTTAGCTATTTCAGCTATATCTTTGTTGTTGTTAACTTGAGAGGTTATTTCGTTTAGTATCGACTCTGTTTTGTCGACAGCTTTTTGAGTAGAAGATTTATTAAGTGAGCCTTGCTTTATATATGCAACCATAAATACGGCATCAATTAGTCCCTCTTGCATCTTAGGAATATCAACCTTGATTTGATATTTCACAATTTCGTCTTCGTCTTCAACTCCTAAATCTTTAGGATTAACGTTTATTGCTCCGTTGTTTTCGCCCAAGTTAATACCGTATTTGAAGTATAAAGGAGTATCGCAATGCGAATCTATTGTAATTATTTGTTTATGGATTTTTTTAGCAAGATGATAAAGTTCAGCTTCTCCAATAAGATTAGAAAATAGAGGACGCATAGAGTCGTTATCTGTAAGAGCCATATTTTCGGGGTGCCATTGAACGCCTATTATAGCTTTACCTTCGTTAGATTCTATAGCCTCATTAAGACCGTCTTTGGAAGATGCAGATTCTATAAATCCAGAAGCAATATCTTTGCAAGCTTGATGATGAAAAGTATTTGTTTCTATTTCATCAGTTTGCATAATATCAAATAGCTTTGATGTGAGATTGATTTTTATCTGATGAGTAGCAATGTTTCGGGCTTCAGACTGGCTGTGATTTATAGTAGATTCGGGGATTTGAGAAGGTATGTCTTGAATGATATTTCCTCCAAAGGCAATGTTTAAGACCTGATGTCCTCTGCAAATTCCTAATATTGGAATATTCATTTCGGAAGCCTTTCGAGCTAAATAAATATCGTAGTTATCTCTTTCCAAGTCAAATGAATCAACGGAAGGGTGAAGCTCTTCATTGAAAAAAGAAGAATGAATATCTCCACCTCCAGAAAGGATTAATCCATCAATGTTAGATAAAATTTCATTCAACACCTCTTCACTGTTGGTCAGGGGTATCAAAACAGGAGACCCTCCTGCTTTAATAACAGCATTTGAGTATGCGTTAGAAATGCAGGAGAGTCCGTCTTTGTGATTGACTGATAAGCCAATAAGCATATTAAGCGTCGATATTAGCGTAAGTAGCGTTTTCTTCGATAAATTCACGACGAGGAGCAACTTCTTCACCCATTAGCATAGCGAATACACGGTCGGCTTCAGAAGCATTTTCTATTGTAACTTGTCTTAGGGTACGATGTTCAGGGTCAAGAGTTGTTTCCCATAATTGTTGAGCGTTCATCTCTCCCAAACCTTTATAGCGTTGAGTTCTAACCGAACTTTCACTTCCATCGCCATAAGTGTTGATAAACATTTGTCTTTGTTGATCTGTCCAGCAATACTCTTCAACTTTACCTTTTTTCATAAGATAAAGAGGGGGGGTAGCTATATAAACATAACCTTTGTCAATTAATTCGCGCATATGGCGGAAGAAGAATGTTAATATAAGAGTTGCGATGTGGCTACCGTCAACGTCGGCATCGGTCATAATGATAACCTTATGATAGCGTAGCTTTTCTAAATTAAGAGCTTTGCTATCTTCTGGAGTTCCGATAGTAACGCCAAGAGCAGTATATATGTTTCTAATTTCCTGACTATCGAAGATTTTATGAGGCATAGCCTTTTCAACATTCAAGATTTTACCTCTTAATGGAAGTATTGCTTGATATTTGCGTTCTCTACCTTGTTTTGCAGTACCACCCGCAGAGTCTCCTTCGACAAGGAATATCTCACACATAGCAGGGTCTTTGTCCGAACAATCGGCAAGTTTACCAGGTAAGCCACCTCCAGATAGAGGAGATTTACGTTGAACTTGTTCTCTTGCTTTTCTTGCTGCGTGTCGAGCTTGAGCCGCTAAGATAACTTTGTCGACAATAGTTTTAGCTTCACGTGGGTGTTCCTCTAAATAGTAACCTAATGCTTCGCCTACAGCTTGGTCTACGGCACCGATAACTTCGTTGTTGCCTAATTTGGTTTTTGTTTGTCCTTCAAACTGAGGTTCTTGTACCTTTATAGAAATAACCGATGTTAATCCTTCTCTAAAGTCATCACCACTGATTTCTACTTTTGCTTTTTCGAGCATCTTAGAATCTTCAGCATATTTTTTAAGAGTACGAGTTAAAGCTCTACGAAATCCAGCAACGTGAGTTCCGTGTTCTATAGTGTTGATATTGTTTACATACGAAAATATACTTTCATTGTAAGACGTGTTGTAAGTCATTGCAACTTCAACAGGTATGCCTTGTTTTTCGGTAACAATATGAATGACATCGCCACCAATAAGAGGGTCTTTCGCCGAGTCGATAAATTTAACAAACTCTCTTAAGCCTTCAGAAGAATGAAAGGTTTCTGATTTGAACTCGCCTTCTATTACGTTTCTTTTATCTGTTAAAGTAAGTCTTATTCCAGCATTTAAGTATGCAAGTTCTCTTAGTCTTGCAGCAAGTATGTCGTATTTGTATTCGCTTACGATGAATATACCATAATCGGGTTTGAAAGTAATAATAGTTCCTCTGTCTGTTGTGTCGCCTTCTATGGTTAATTCGGTTTGAGTTTTACCATAAGCAAACTCTTGAGAGTAGATTTTGCCATCTCGGCGCACTTCTGCTCTTAAGAAAGAAGAAAGGGCGTTAACACACGAAACACCAACACCGTGTAAGCCGCCAGATACTTTGTAAGAATCTTTGTCGAACTTACCACCTGCGTGCAAAACAGTAAGGACAACCTCAAGAGCCGATTTTTTTTCTTTTTCGTGATAATCAACAGGTATTCCTCTACCGTCGTCTTTTACGGTAATTGAATTGTCTTCATTGATGATAACGTCGATATTGTTACAATGACCAGCCAGAGCTTCGTCTATCGAGTTGTCAACAACTTCGTATACTAAGTGGTGTAAACCCTTTTGTCCAACATCTCCGATGTACATTGCTGGACGTTTTCTTACGGCTTCCAGTCCTTCTAATACTTGAATATTATCTGCAGAATAATCAGTATTCAAATTTTTAGCTTCTTCGCTCATCTATAATAAATTTATTGTTGTTTTACTTTTGTTTCAGCAAACAAAGATACTAAAAAAATGGCATAAAATAAAGTATTGGTAAATATTTAAAATAAAAAAAGCCAACCCGTAAAGAGTCGACTTTTATTTATTTAAGAGTTGTGAATTTTAATTCAATTTATTGACATGAATTGACAATTTTGATTTTAAGTTAGATGCTTTGTTTTTGTGGATAACATTCTTTTTTGCTAATTTATCCAACATAGAGCTAACTTTTTGGTATAGTTCAGAAGCTGCAGTTTTGTCAGTTGTTCTGCGAAGAGTTCTTACAGCATTTCTTGCAGTTCTTGCATAGTATTTATTATGCAATCTTTTCTTTTCTGCTTGTCTTATTCTCTTTATAGATGATTTGTGATTTGCCATCTCTAATTAAATTCTTTTAATTTTTAATTTTTTATTTGTAGTCCATAGGGGAATCGAACCCCTCTTTCCAGAATGAAAATCTGGCGTCCTAACCGATAGACGAATGGACCTCGTTTCGTTTAGCGAGTGCAAAGATAGAGCTAATTTTTTAATCTCCAAAATATTTGCAACTTTTTTTTGAAAAAAATGTAACTTTGCACTTATGTTACACAAAACTAAGGGGATTATTCTCTATAAAAACGATTATAACGACACTTATTCTATACTTCACGTATATACTGAAGAGTTTGGAATTGTGTCATACCTTACTTCACGCAGTAAAGGTAAAAAAACTAAGCTGAGTAGGTCTCTATTCCATCAAATGGCTGTTTTAGATCTTGAGGTAGAACATAAAAACAATAGAGAAATACAACGTCTTAAGGAGGCAAAGGTACATATTTCTTTTTCTTTTATGTTAGATAATCCAATAAAAAGCAGTATTTGTATATTTTTAGCCGAATTTATCAATAAAGTAGTGAAGGAATCGCACTCAAATAAACTTTTATTCGATTATGTAGTTCAATCTTTACAAGTTTTGGATTTGTTGGAAAAAGATTATGCAAATTTTCATTTGGTGTTTTTGATTAGACTTAGTCAGTTCTTAGGATTTTATCCCGATGCTACTACCTATAACAAAGGAATGTTTTTTGATATGCAAAACGGAGTATTCACACATTATAAACCTACGTATTCTTATTTTCTTAATCCCGACGAGAGTGCAAACTTTTATAATTTACTTAGAATGGATTATAATAATATGTCTAAATTCAAGTTGTCGGGAAAAGAACGAAACGAAATTATTAAACGCATACTTGATTATTATCGTTTGCATTTGACTAATTTCTCCGAAATTAAATCGTTGGAAATCCTCCGTGAAGTTTTTGGCTAATTCGGATTAAAGCCTTACTTTTGCAACGAAATAAATAGATTCTAAATCTTGCCCCTGTAGTTCAACGGATAGAATAGAAGTTTCCTAAACTTTAGATAGCAGTTCGATTCTGCTCGGGGGTACAACCTAAAACTCTAATCGCTGATTTTATAAGTGGTTAGAGTTTTTTCTTCTCTGATTTGCACAACATTTGCACAACAAAGATAGTTCTTCTTTAAGATATATCAAATTCTCAATTATCCTTTCCAAAAAATCTATTCCATAGAAATACCTACCTTTGTATTCTTAATTCTAATTGCAGTCACCCCTTTTATGAGCGTTTGGCTAAACCGAAATAATCATCTATCTTTGCACTCGTTAGGGTGTTAAAACCTTAGCAGACATATTAGTTATAGAAGCGTTTCGGCTTTTATCCTCTTTTTGAAAACGACCAATTTTTACTCCGAAGGATAAAACAGCAACAAACGCTCATGCTTTCGTCTATATGCTTCCAGTATATATTCAGATTAGCGTGGGGTGGCTGTTTGTTTCGGAGTGGGTGCTTGGTCGTACCTCAAAAAGAATAAACTGAACATTTCCCACGCTTCTTCGTTTTAAACACCTTCTGTCAGGGAAATAGGAAGACTCAAAAAATAATCAACATGACAGAATCGGAAATTAACGACTTCATCGAAACATTGAAAGAGAAAAAAGGCAAGGTAAAAATTTTGGAATTGAAAGGACGTCCAAAAGTTGAAACGACAACTGAATATCAAATCAAAACAATTTCAAATTCTATATGCATTAGTGAAAATGGTGCCCCTTCACAATGTCGGTGTTCCGTCTCAATGGTAGATATAAAAACCAAAAAAGAGAGAAGAATGAGCATACAAACACTTTGTGATAAAATAATTAAGAACGATGGCATTAATTGATGTTGTAAAATGCGAGGTTCATGATGAGGAATTTGTATATAAGTTCCCTTCAGATGATTTAAGGATAGGCACACAATTAGTTGTTTATCCTGCCCAGACTGCTTTTTTTATTAAAGGAGGTAAGGTGTTGGATGAGTTTCAATCAGGGACTTATACCTTGAAATCTGAAAACATCCCATTGTTAAACAAATTGATTAATCTACCTTTTGGCTCAAACTCTCCATTCAAGGCTGAGGTGTGGTTTATCAATCAAATCTCTAAATTAGATATTAAGTGGGGAACACCTACTCCTATTCAATTAGAAGACCCTCGCTATAATGTGATTGTTCCAGTAAGAGCATTTGGTCAGTATGGATTCAAGATTAAAGACCCACGTTTATTTCTTGAAACCCTAATAGGAAACATGACAAGCTTTACAGCCGAAAAGATAGAGCAGTATTTCAAGGGAAAAGTATTGGCTCAACTTAGTGCTTTAATATCTCAAAAGATTGCTCAAGATGGCGTTTCTATATTAGATATAAATGCTCACTTAATTGATATGTCGGAGTATTGTAATTTCCAACTGTGCAAGATTTTTGATAAATATGGTATTGAAGTCATTGAGTTTTCTTTTATGTCTATCAATGCTCCTGAGGATGACCCAAGTATTGTGAAACTGAAAGAAGCAAAAGATTTTGCTGCAAGGTTGAAAATCACAGGTAAAGATGGTTATCAAATGGAACGTAGCTTTGATGTTATGGAAGCTGCAGCTCAAAATGAGGGTGGAGGTATGATGAATATAGGAGCAGGACTTGGTGCTGGTTTGGGTGTTGGTACGCAGATGGGAAACATGTTTACTCAAACAATGAATACAAATCCAGCAACTCCGCCTCCTTTGCCACAAGAACCTACTTATTTCCTCTATTTCAACAACCAACAACAAGGCGGATTTAACAGCCAAGCCGTTCAAACACTTATATCGCAAGGGCAAGTTAATGCCGATACATTGATTTGGAAACAAGGCATGCCTAATTGGGCGAAAATATCCACATTGTCAGAGTTTGTTAATTTATTTGGAGGGCAACAAATGCCTCCTCCTATACCTTCTAATCTATAAGAGCATGAAAAATATAACATTAATTATTGGAGTTATCCTATTGCTTGCAAACTTGCTTTTCGGAAGCATTCTGAGCTTTTACCCTGCCTTTAACATGTGGTTAAATTGTGGGGTAATTGCAGTCACCACACTTCTTCTCTATTCTCTAAGGTGCATCACATTGAAAGATGGATTTTACATTTCTCTATCCATGTTATTCGGGATGTTTGGAATTATAGAATTTATCTTAGGACTATTTGCGCCCCAACGATATGAAAACAACTGGTATTTGATAGCCATAATTTTCATTGTGGTTATTGAGGCTATTATTCTGACAATTACAAATATCATTTCAAAAACAACAAATAGATAATCAAATGGAAGACATTAAAGCAATTACCTGCCCTAATTGTGGAGCAGCAGCAGTAAACCATCAAAATTGTGAATATTGTGGAAGTTTGTTAATTAGATTGCTACAGATAGGCATTAATCTTGAAACATCGGCTTATAAGGATAATAGCAAGGTGTTTAAGGGATTAATTCAGGTCTTAAAAGACAACTTGCAATTACAGAAGCAAAACCCTAAAATTACAGTAGGTACACAATTGGTTTCTTATGAATATTATGAAGAGTATGCCGAAGATGAACCATTGTGCATAGATAATTATATATTGTCAGTAAGAGATGGAGTAGAGCTCGGTGCTTCTAACGATGGGAAACCACATTTAATGGTCGAGTTTACTTTCTCGGAAGATAATAGTTCACACATGCTACTATTGAATAAATTTAGGACTCTTGACTTCTTAGACTTATTCACTTATTATATTGACAAAGGCGTTGATGAGTCAAAATTGTATAGATACTTTATTGATTTTGGCGATGATGCAGAAGGAGCAGCAAGATTATTTTCCAAGATACTTCAAGTTGTATTTGAAATACCATCTAATAGCCTTTTGAAATTTGAAAATGAAGAAGGAGAAACAAAAGAACAACATAAGGAATGGTTTCTAAAAAACATTGTAGGTCAACAAGAAATTCAGGGGACTGATGAGCAGGAAGAAAATGAATTAGCTTCTTTCTTAGACTGGAAAAGTTGGAAATTTTGGGGAGTTATCTTTCTTATTATCTGTGCTATCTGCGCTATTTTTGCAGATTAATACCACCAAGAGGCTAAATGCAGTATTTTTCATAAATCCGCTGTACTTGAACGATTTGAAACTGACAGCCTCGACTGGTCTTAAATCCCTGTGAATTCAGGGATTTTGTTATTTCAGCAAAAGACTTGTTATCATTGACCATCGCTTTGATAAGGGCTGAGGCTCGTTTGTTATTATCGTTATCAATAGCCTTTTTGCTGTTGGTTCTATTGCTGTTTTGAATAGCCTCCACATGTCTATTCATAAGATTTTCGGATTTTCCCAATTTGCAGCCACGAGATTTTTTAGCCTGTAATGATTGGCGGGTGCGAATGGAGATAAGGTTTGCCTCGTATTCGGCTATTGAACTGATAATGTGAAGAATGAGACGGTTTGCTTCTGGGAAGTCGCAAAAGAGAATTTCTACATCGCTTTCCAATAGCCGACTGGTAAAAGCTACATTGCGAGATAACCTATCCAACTTGGCACAGACCAAAATAGAGCCTGTTTTTCGGCATTGAGCTAAAGCCTCCATTAGTTTTGGTCGGTCATTGCGCTTGCCCGTTTCGGTTTCAACAAATTCACTGATTATAGTAGCTCCTTTGAGATGTCTATGAATAATCTCACGTTGAGCCTCAACACCGAGACCACTTTGTTCCTGCTTACTGGTAGATTGTCTTAGATAGGCGATATATGTTTTCATTTCTCTTGATTTGTTGGGAACTTACAAATACTGAACGAACGTTCAGCAAATGTAAGTTCCGATTTTTACTATAAAGAATACTTCTGTTTAACTCTGTTCTCATAGTTATTGACCTTCTCTACATTGGAATCAATGACACCAACCAACATGTCAAAGTATACACCTTCAACCTCCTTTTTAACTTCCATCTGAGAGGAAAGAAAAACAATGTCAAATAAATCCGTTCCTTCGTTGTACATTACTTTGACCCATCCCTTGAAAATGAAACCCTGTACTTTGAACATTAAGCCGTTTTGAATTGTGGTGGGAGAATTAAATCCCCATGACCAAACTATCATTAGTTGCGATTTCAGAATTGATAAGATGTATTTTGATATTTCCATAACTGTTATTGTGTTGTTAATCACACTACAAAGATATGGCATATATTTAATATATGCAAGTGAATAATGTTAAAAATATGACATTGATTGAATATTTGCAATATTATTTCTATATTTGCAGAAATGCAAATTAGGAAAATGGGACAGGAAAGAACGGTGATACACTTATACATAAAGAATGATAATACCCATCATTATTTTGGTAGTATGGCGAATATTTATGAACACTTCTCTTATGACCAAATTGGCATAACATTCGGGTCTCTACGCAACTATTCTTTATCTTCTAAAAAGCCTTATGAAAACACTAAGGTAATTATCCGAAAAGGAACTTTGCTGGCGAAGCCCAATAAAAAGCCTGACTGAAAAAGGTTTTGCTAACGGTTTGGCTTGTTGTTTTGGGTGGGGTTAGTGCTATTAGTTAGGTTAAGTTATTATTGATATAATATATTATAAATCAATTATTTAAATTGCAAATTTACTTCTTTGTAATTATACCAATAAAATTTAATAAGAACTTGTTTCTATCTATAATAGAATTTGAATATGTATTTTTTTTGATTTAAATAATTTATAATTAAAATTTTAACCCCAAAATAGACAAACCACACCCCCCTTTGTTAAGGGGGAGTGAGTTCGGAGGAATTACACCTCAAAAATGCTTAGAATTTTGCCTGTGGTCTTGTCTTTAAATCTGATTAATCGGTTTGCATATTCAAAAAACAGTTCGGCTAATAAATCGTCATTGCTGTCTGCCAACCTTGACAATATCATACTTGGAACTAATTTTGTGCTGTAATCTCCAAATGCCATTTGTAATCGAGGGTTGTTTTCATAAAACTCTTGGAGGGGTTCTTTTTTGAGGTGTAATTCCGTCCTGTAAAATCTATTCATATCCACCCATTTTTGTATATAATCCTTTTGAGACATTTCTAACTCCTTACTCTTATCGTATCCTTTTAATTCAAATCCCCCATCTTTTGTATTTTGTTTTATGTAAAAAGTTGCATCTAATAGCCGTTTTTGATTACAACCGTAGTTAAACCTAACGCCTTTTATCTGCTCTCTTTCGTCATCATACGCTTTGCGATTGACGATGGGCAATAGGTTCTTGTTTTGTATAGCTCTTTTGATTTTCATGGGAAAGTTGATGTTAATATCCAATGCAATGTCAAGTGTTGTGATGTTGTTCTCAACTAATTGCAATTCTTCGGCTGTAAACTTCAAGAACGTAAGAATGTTAATATCTTTATAAAAGGACGTGTAAAAGACTTGGTTCTCTATGTAAAACCAGACATAGGTATTTCCATCTATATCTTTTCTCTTATTTGAATAGCATAACTTTCCAAATAACATATATTCCATCGTATTGGGATTCTGTACCAACACGTGAATGACATTGTCGAAAATTAAACCGGCCCCTTCTATACGTTGCAACTTGAACTCATAGTAAAAGTCATCCTTGTATGTAATGCTGTTGAGAAATTGAATTACAGCCTCATCGGCTAAATAACATGCTGTAAAAGCATCAACTGTGAATTTGTATTTTGTCTTCATCTTCATTTATATGTTTATCTTTATTGTTCGGGAATCCCATGCCAATAGGCTTTCATGCTTTGGCTTATTTTACGTCTTGTTTCATCGCTGACCCTTTGGCGGTAACGAGGGTTTTTGCTACCCTTCTTAGCAAGGGACATTTTTTGTCTGGTTGCCTCGCTTACTTTTCTACTTGTTCTTTTGGGTTGTTTCATATTTCTGTTTTTATATAAATATGAACTACTTTGAAAAAGTACGAGCTATTATGAACTATTTTTTGAAAATGTTAAAAATCTATGTAGGGAAAATTGTTGAGGCTTAAAATACATAAAGAACCACTATGTCCATTATAGTTCAATGTAGTTCTTAATTACACGAGCGGGGATACTGTAAAGTAAATCTATCTTATCAAACCACCATCTTTTTCCGCAGCCTTGAACTTTATTAAGTTCACTCCCGCTCGGTGTAAAACAATCGCCTGTTCGTTATAAGACAACAGGCGATTTTACATCTAAGTAATTTTCCCCGAAAGTTTTATTAAACATCAAAGATGTGAACTGGCTTATCTTTTTCCAAAAATTCCCTAATCTCATCTTCTTTTAGTTCGAAAAACGTTATTTTTTCTTTTAGTTCGGAAATTACTTCATATTGCAACTTGCTTCTTATATCACCATTTAAGTTGACTGTTTCAAGCCAAATTAAGCGATTGCTTTCATCATCTCCATCTTCATAGTTGCGATATGGATTTAGGGCTGCTTTACTTACCAACGTAATGCACCAACATTCATAATGAACATTCCCATTTTGCCAATAAGGTCTTTCAAAAACATCATACCCTTTTTTAATCAATGCTTCCACAAATTGAGAGTCATTCGCATTTCTACCGAAATTTCCAGTGTTTTTTTTAAGTTCTTCCATTTTATTATTTTTTTAATTTATTATTTACCCGAAGGTCTTTTTCTAAGATTTGTTTAACATCACTCATCCTATAAAGCCGTTTTCCACCAACCTCAACATGGGTTAGGTACTTTTGCTTATTCCATCTCCACAAAGTTGATTTATCAACGCTTAGCATTTTTGAAGCCTCAACACGAGTTAGATAGGTTTCTTTTTTAGCATCAACCACTTGTTGTTCCAACTCTTGGCGAGATAGCTTTATGGCATATTCCACCATTTCTACCAACTCCCCTATTTTTATTGTTATATTTAAGTCGGGGTTTTCCTTAAACAAAAGGTATTTATTTACCATAATTTAATTTTTAAAATTTAACATTTTGTCTTTCGCCTTTCGCCTTTCCATGATAGAGTACAGTCCATCTTGAAAGTTAACAGCCCTTCTGTACAAGTTCTGCTCCTTTGGCAATGCAAATTTATGAGTTAAAATTATGATTATAAACTAATTACTCTTGTTTGTACTTGTCTGACAAGCTGGAGCAAGAAGAAACAAGTAAACACAAAAAAAGTGCAATGAATTAACACTGCACTTTTAATACTAATAGGCTATAACTCTATTTTATCCTTCCTAAAATAATAATTCTCTTTACTACATTATCCCATAAAATATGACCATCTTTCAAAACAATATAAGTTGGATTTATTGATTGTTCCGTCCCAATATATCCAAACTCTTTTTCCATACTTTCATAGAAAGCTTTTCGATTGGTTAAGATGTCTATATAATTAAGTCTCTCCAATGCCTTAATAGTAATAGCCACATCTTTCCCTTTTTGCCCGTCGACCAACTCGTGGAGCTTTTCCATCAAAGCTTCTTTATTGTTATGATGGAGATAATCTCTAAAGTCTTTGATTTCTTTTTCCTTCTTTCCCTTTTCTGGAATTAATGGACGTTCTTGTGGATGTTTTATCAAATAATTAGCTATTTTCCGTTCGTTATTCTGTCTAATAGCATCTTTTTCCTCCTCACTACAATCTAATAGGTCTAAATAGCAGTCAGCTCCATTTTCAAACAAAAATTCAGCATATTGGTTTGATTGCTCATCTTCTTTGTCCATGTATCGTCTAAAACGAGTCGCATTAGTCTTTATGGTTTGAATAGCTTTATAGTGTACTCCTCCATTTTTCCCCTGTTCGTACATTAATGGCATTGATAGGTATCTTTTGGGAGAATCAGAATGGCTCTCCCATGTGTTAATGCAATATGATTGTGGGGGTTGGTTTGTGATATTCCAAATTCTTTCTTCAATGGCATTGTCATCTTGAAAGATATTCTCCTCCCTAATAATCTTATCAAAATTGTCAGCCCCATCTTGAAAGCCTTTGGCATACTCATCAATGAGAGGTCTGACAGCCTCAACAGTTGCGAGAGTCTCATCAAAAAGATGAAACTCCCCCTTTCTCACAGATGATAAGAACATGTCAAAATCATCCTCTTGTACATAACATGTATATTCAGAATCAATAAGTTTCCGATATTTACTGTTAAAAAATAAGATTTCTCCCCAGCTACTCATTCTATCATTTTTACCAAATCCTTCTTTATTCCCTTATCTATATCTCTATATCGGGCAAAGGCTCTGCTACCTTCCTTATGCCCGCTTAATGCGCCCACTAAGTTAGGGTCTTTTACTCGTTTATACAAATTTCCAACAAAAGTTCTTCGAGCAAGATGTGATGAGGCTAATTCATTAATAGGTCGCTTTTCCTCTTTTCCTGTTGTTGAATTCATGATTGTTATACTACGAGTAATACCACAGAGAGAAAAAATTTCTTTTAGAGAGTCATTGTATTTCTGCGCACTAATAAAAGGAAATAGCCGCCCTTTGCTATCCGTGTTTGCGTATTTTTTCACAAGTGCCTTTGCTCTATTATTTAGTGGAACTTCAACAGGGTCGGGAGTTTTATTCATCGTTTTGTGAGGAATATATTCCACAGCCTCATCTATGATATTTGCATTGGTCATACTTAAAAGGTCCGAAACTCGGCATCCGATAAGACATTGAAAGATGAAAATGTCTCGTTGTACTTCTAAACATGGATATTTCGACAAATTATAATCCGCTATCAGGTTTCTTTCTTCTAACGAGATATAATAGGGTCTGCCGTATTTCTCCGTCATGCCATTATATTTATCAAATGGTTTATTAGTTGTGAGTCCTTGTTTATTACACCAATTATAGAAGGCTCGGAACTTGCTGAATAGTGTGCATATTGAATTATTGCCCCGTGGTTTGGGTTTGGGATTCTTTTGCTTGGTATTTACAAGCGAAGGTATCTGTTTGTATATATGGGTAAACTCTTTATAGAAGAGATGCTCATTCCTATAAAAGTCCTCGAAGTCTTTAATGGTATCACTATTAATTGTGTCAATGCCTAATTTGAAATCAGGTTTACCATTACATAGTTGGTTAAACAACTCATAGCGTTTTAACGCATTGAAAAGAACACGGTAATTCTTCTTTCTGACTTCCGAAAGTCTTTGTTTCTCCAAATACAACTCAGTTAAATCAAAGAAATCATCCTTAGGCTTTTGATACTTGTCGGGATATAATGTTTTATCAATTAGCTGTTCAAAAGTTTCACTTGTCAATGTCATTTGGCTTTTGTTCGCCTCATAAACATCTAATAGCAATTGCTTTCTTGCAATAACAGACCGATTGACCCTATTTCGCTCCTCCGTTTCTATAACAGCCCTTGACTTAATACAATCATTCTTGGCATCCCATACAATCGGATTCACTTTGATTTCACTACTGTGGAATAACTGCGTATTCCGTCCATCACTCACTCTAAATCTAACATTTACTTCTGCATTCTTTCGATTGCTTCTAACAATAGCTTTTACTGTTGCCATAATCTTACTTTTTAAATTAAAAATTTATTTGAAGCAAATGTATGGGAACAAATCAACCTGTTCAAAGAATCTAAATTGTCTTTCCTTGTCTGACAAGCCTGCACAAGAAGAAACAAGAATGGGGTAAATTCATCTAATAATCCACTGATATTTTCGGTTGTGCAAGATGCTTAAATTTGCACAACATCCCTGCAATCTCATCCGATTGGCTACAATAGAATAAAAAGACAAATGTAGTTAAGTAGGCAGTTTTGAATGATATACACCATATAGGTTTGCATGTGATTTCATTCCTGACCTTCTGCTCGGGGGTACAACCAAAAACGCCAGTTGTTAATGAGATAAACAGTTGGCGTTTTTTGGTTGTCGTTATTCTTTAAGTTTTTCTAAGAAAGATTGAATAACAACATATTCTTCTATTATTTCTATTACTTCTTCATCTAAAAGAGAAGTAAACCTTTGAAGTATCATATTGCATATCATATTGGCTTGTATTTCAGATAAATTAAATTTTTGCATTAGTTGATTATAAGCATCTGTTGTATTACGAGACATTTTTATTGTATCAATAACATTTTTAGTATCATCGTTTTTTAATATTTTCAATATCCCTCTGTATCCTTCAATTTCTTTTTTTACTTTTATTATTTCCTCTTCAATACGATTCATCAGATACCATGCTAATGAATGTTTGAGTTTGAAATTGCGAACAATCAGATATTGTGAATTATCTTCGTCGTTATAAGCGGTGTCTATAGTAGTATTAATTTTGTCTTTGTCTTCTTTCCAATCCCAATCCCAATCTATATCGCTCTCAAATATATCATCCCATTTTGCTTTTTCTTCTTCAGATAACGCATAATCAGAGTCTTGAAGTTCTTGATGAATTTCATCTGTCGTGATTAAATCAGTATCTTCTGCATAATCTCCATAATCGTTCAAAAAATACTTTTGATAATTCAGTAAAGTCTTTTTTGATTTTTCTAAAAACAATTTTCTTTCTTCAGAATCAGTATATAGCAAATCTCGTTCTATTTCGTCTATTTGAATATGTGAATTTTGCCAATGATTGAGAATGAATGAATAGTCTGATTGTACCTGAGGAATTTCAATTGTGGCACAGCCATTCTCGTCAAAATCTAATACGCTATAAGTATTTGTTATATTATTCATTTTTTGAAATGTTAAACCTAAACTATGAAATTATGAGTACTCTAGAAATATACTCTGTTTGTTGTTTGATTTACAAATGTAATAAATATCTGAATCTTACATCAATTTATAACCCACAAACTATATTTGCTTGTGTTTTGTCGAATTTTAGAATATGTATTTTGTATTGCTTTATAAGCCTCTTTTCTTAATATTGTTTAACGCTCTAACGGATTTATGTATTTTATTATTATTGATTTTCAAAAAAGGCTTATCTATTGTATAATAGTTTTTGGCAATTCCATCTATTATTTTACTAATTATTTCTTTGCGGTTTTCATCGTTTATAATGTTAAAAGTTTCTTTATTTGAAAAATCATAAAATCTTATGTTTTTGATTTCGCTTGGGAAATAATCCCAAGTTCCTTTTGTTAGATTTCCTAAAGTAAAACCTTTGTCATCATTAACGATTTGCAGTTTATTCCCTTTGTAATTAAATTCTATTTTTAATATCGTTTTTTTGTTGTTGTGTGCGACTTCATTTATCAATTGTTCGTCGGGAATTTGCGTATTTAACTTGTTTGCTAATTCTGTAAAAAATCTATGAATAGTGTGCCATTTTACATCTTTGAAATGTTTGGAAAAGATATAAGCACTTTGAGAATAGTTCTTATTTTCATCAATCTCTTTTTTAAAGATATAAGCACTTTGACAATGGTTTTTATTCTCTGCAATTAAATTTGTAATAGCCAGTGCTGTTTTATTGTCTGTTGTCATTTTCTTAACGAGATTGAGATATTGTTGAATTATTGTATTTAAAAATGATTTTTCTTTTTTGTCAATACATAAGTCAAGCCATTCTTGAATTTGATAATAGTCAATTTTGTGCTTTCTTGAATCAAATATACCATTTTTTTTGAGAGAGCCAATAGTTTCATCGGTGGGCTCTTTGTATAAAGTCAAATAATACACATAAGTTTTATCTTCATCACATTTGTATTTACATTCTTTCTCATTTTTATCTTTACCTTTGGTAATTGTATTGTAGTATCTTTCTAATTGCCCTTTGTAACCCTCTTTTGCGTCTTTATGAATGCTGGGTTTTGCGTGAATTTTATTTTCAATAATTATTGCTTGCTTTTCTTTCTCGTTGATGATCAGAATATCAATTTCTTCGTATTCCGATTTGTTTTGTTTGTTGGGAATAACTTCGCAACCATCTGTGATAAATTTTTCTTCATCTATTTTTAGAATTTTACGTACGAACAATTCTAAAAAATGAGAATTTGAGTCAAGTAAATAGGAAATAAAACGAGAATGTAATGTTACTTCTTCGTGTCCAAGGAAGAAAATGTCGAAAATATTAATGTCTTCACTCTCTATTTCCTCCCTATATTCCTGTTCAATGACAGAAAGTTTTTCTAAAAAATCTTGCATGTTTTTTATATTATTAATTTTCTCTTGTAAAGGTAAAGTTTTTTTTACATATAAAGGGTTGGAATGTACCAATTTTCGACATTTTCTTTTTGTGAGAATTATCAAACTTTAGGACTTTCTGTGCATCGTACATAATTATCTTTCTCTTAAAAACACAAAGCTTCACTTAGGGTCTTCTCTCTACTAAGAGACCCCTCGTGTCTCTACTAAGAGAGGCGATGTCTCTCTACTAAGAAAGACGGGGTGGTTCTACTAAGAGAAATGAGGCTGTTATACTAAGAGCTGCATCGGGTATCTACTAAGAAACAGCTCGCCTATCTACTAACAAAGGCGAGGGGTATCTACTAAGAGCAACGAGGGGTATCTAATAAGAAACAGCTCCCCTCTTTAGTAACAACGATAAGGAGGTTCTGCTGAGAAGCGGTGAAGTGCTTCGCAAGAGAGATAGAGCCGTCCATTTGTCCAGTCGCTAACTTTTACGCTCTTCTCCGAGAGTTGAGCAATTACAGATAGTTGCCTATTGGTGTAGTCTGCTTACTCTCTTATCTACTCTCTTAAATGACACAAAGGGTCTATAATGTCAAAATAATAGAGAAAGGAGAAATCTTGTGAAAATAAGTAAGCAGAGAAAATGTTGAGAATTTGAGTGAAATAGAAAAAGAAAGATACAATTTTCGCTGAATAGTTACATTTTGTACTATGTTACAAAAATAACTCACTGACTTTTTAAAATAACACAGTGAGTTTCTACCAATAACTCACTGTGCTTTTTTTTAATCGAACTGCAATCTTTTGCGTACGTAAATTTATTTACATACGGACGTAAATTTAGCTTATCCCTTTATGTTTGGTTTTTCCAGTCCGTAACCCTTCTTTTTGTCTTCGGCTTTAAGCATTAGCGATATAAGCAAGGCGAGAAGTCCGAAGCAGGTAAAAATTATCATAGGGAGGGTGTAGTCGTAGCCCGATTCTGTTACACAATATTTGTCGAGCACCCAACCTATTAGTAGAGGCACCATACTTAATCCTATGTTTTGCACCCAGAATATTAGTGCGTAGGCGGTTCCTAATTTGTTTTGTGGTATGATTTTAGGAACTGAGGGCCACATTGCCGATGGTACTAACGAAAAAGCTATTCCTAACACTATCATAAGAGAGGCGGCAAACCACCATACGTTTAGGAAAGGGGCAGCGAATAGGGCGTGAACGACTATCAATAACGATGAGCCTATCATCATAATTGTTGCTCCTTTTCCTATTTTGTCGTATATTCCTCCGAAAAGAGGTGTAAGAAGTATGGTTCCGAAGGGGAGTATTGCGGGTATACTTCCAGCCAGTTCGGGGTCGACATTATACTTGTTTATCATCAACGATGTGGCGTATTTTAAGAATGGAAATACTGCCGAATAAAACAGTACGCATAGTAGTGCTATCAGCCAAAAGCCTTTGTTGGTGATGATGGATCCGATGTCGGAAAGACGGAAAGGCTCTTCTTGTTCTTTTTCTATGTGGGCTTCCGAAGCGTCGAGTTTGCGGTCCATAACGCAGAATACGAGGTAGGCGATAAGTCCGATGCATAATGCGCCTAATCCTAATAGTATTGGAGCCGATAAGCTTCCTAATGCTTTTGTTAGTGGGGTGGTAGATGATAGAGCTAATGCTGTGCCTAATCGTGCGATGGCTACTTGAATGCCCATTGCTAAAGCCATTTCGTGTCCGGTAAACCATCGTGCAATTACTTTGGTAACTGTGATGCCTGCTGTTTCTATTCCCAATGCGAATATTGCGAATCCGATGCAGGCAAGGAATACTTGCGTTCTGATTCCTAATATTTCTCCATCGTAGGCTTGCGATATTGCCATATATTTAATTCCGCAGCCGATAATCATCAGTAGGCAGGCTCCTATTCCGGTTAGGCGTGCGCCGAACTTGTCGAGTATCATACCGCTTATTATTAGCATAAAGAGGAATACGTTAAGCCAGCCGTATGCTGAGTTGAATATTCCGTACTCGGTAGATGTCCAACCATATTCGTCTTTTAGCAGATCCATAAGTGGAGCCATTACGTCGGTGATAAAGTAGCCGCAAAACATTGTGAAGGCTACAACTACTAAGACTGTCCATCGTGCTACGGGCGAGTCGTTTAGTTTTTTTCTTAAAGCTTGTGTCATTGTTTATATTATTTATTAGTTATAATGTCGATAGTGCGTCGGCAACCACAAAGGTGCTGCCGCCAACAAAGATAATATCTTTTTTTGTTGCATCTCTCTTTGCTGCATCAAAAGCTTCTTTAACGGTAGTATATGAATCTCCTTCGAGATTGTATTTTGAAGCTTCGTTTTTTAATTCTTCTGCCGACTTAGCTCTTGGTATGGACGGCTCAGTGAAGTAATAGATTGCATCTTCGGGAAATTGCTTTAATACCGAATCGGAATCTTTGTCGTTTACCATACCTATTACTATATGTAGCTTGTTGTATTGTTCGCGTTCGAGCTGTTTTACTATATAGTTTATACCTGCTTCGTTGTGCGCTGTGTCGAATATTATCTTAGGGTCGTATTGAATTATTTGCCAGCGTCCCATCAATCCTGTGTTGTCTATAACGTATCGAAATCCTCTGTAGACTGCTTTTTGGGGAATGTTTAATTGCTTTTTTAGTACTTTTATAGCAGTTAGTACTGTAGCAGCATTCTTTTCTTGAGCAAATCCTCCGAGTTGGTCTATCAGTTCGGGATATTCGTCGGTTTCGAACTCCCAATAAGATGAGGGCAGAAGTTTGGATTCTCTAATAGGGTTGTTGTCTTCTACGAATATGGCATCTACGTCTATATTAAAGCTTTCTCGTTCTCCTATTATTGCAGGTACTCCTGGTTTTATTATTCCTGCTTTTTCTTTAGCAATGGCTTCGAGCGTATTCCCCAAAAGGTTTGTGTGATCGAAGCTTATGTTGGTTATTATGCTTAGTATTGGAGTTATTACATTTGTACAATCGAGACGACCGCCTAAGCCTACTTCTATTATTGCGATGTCTACTTGTTGTGTTGCGAAGTAATCGAACGCCATTCCTGTTGTTAGCTCGAAAAATGATGGCTGTATAGACTCGAAGAATGTTTTGTGCTTTGCAACGAAATCTATAACAAACTCTTCAGATACCATTTTGCCGTTTACTTTAATCCTTTCTCTGAAATCAATAAGATGAGGCGATGTATACAGACCAACTTTATATCCGGCTTCTTGTAGTACCGAAGCTAAGAGGTGAGAGGTGGAGCCTTTGCCGTTTGTACCTCCTACGTGTATGGTCTTGTATTTAGTATGAGGGCGACCGAGATGTTCGTCAATAAGGAAAGAGTTTTCCATTCCTTCTTTATATGCACTGCTTCCAACTTTATGAAACATTGGAACGCTGCTATATAGATAGTCTATTGTTTGTTTATAATTCACGGAGTAATTACTTGTTTTTTTATATTGAAGAAATAACTTCTACTGCTTTTTCTACTGTTTTAACGTTGTCGATAGATAGTAATCTCCTCTTGTTAGTTTCTTTTAACTGACAGTGTTGATAGTTGTGTTTAACGTATTCTAATAAACTATCGAACGCTGCGCTCGAATAATAAGGAGATTCTATATTGTTTACAAGGAATAGCGACATCTTGCCGTTCTTTAGCGATACTTTTTCTATTCCTAATTTTTTAGCCATTCGGCGAAGGCGAACTATACGTATAAGCTCTTCCCCTTGTGATGGAATGCTGCCAAAACGGTCTTGCAGTTTATTGCGAAACGCTTCTACTTCTTCGTCTTTTTCCATCGAGTCGAGTTCACGATATAAAAGTATTCGCTCCGAGTCGTTAGGTATGTATGTGGCAGGGAATAGTAATTCCATATCGCTTTCTACATTTGTTTCTATTACATAGTTTTCGCCCGAATCAACAGATTGTTCATTCTTGTATAGTTCGAAAAACTCTTCATTCTTAAGTTCTTGTACCGCTTCAGTTAATATTTTCTGATAAGTTTCGTATCCAAGATCAGCAATAAAACCGCTCTGTTCGGCACCAAGCATATTTCCTGCTCCTCTTATATCTAAGTCTTGCATAGCTATATGTATGCCGCTACCTAATTCGGAGAAGTTTTCTATGGCTTGTAGTCTTCGTCGAGCTTCAGGAGTGAGCGACGATAGAGGTGGAGCTAACAAGTAGCAGAAAGCTTTTCTGTTTCCTCGTCCCACACGTCCTCTAAGTTGGTGTAAATCGCTAAGTCCGAAGTTTTGAGCGCTGTTTATTATTATGGTGTTAGCGTTGGGAATGTCTATTCCGTTTTCTATTATTGTTGTTGCAAGCAATACATCGTATTCGTGATTAGCGAAGTCGGTTATTATCTCTTCGAGGCGAGAAGGTTCCATTTGTCCGTGTCCGACAGCAACTCGAGCATCTGGCACTTCTCTTTGTATAAGCTGTTGTAAGTCGCTTAGGTTAGATATCCGATTATTGATAAAGAATACTTGTCCGTTGCGGCTCATCTCGAAGTTTACGGCTTCGCGTATTATATCAGCCCCAAAAGTATGCACTTCGGTTTGTATAGGGTATCTGTTAGGTGGAGGCGTGGAGATGTTAGATAAGTCGCGAGCTCCCATAAGACTGAATTGCAAAGTGCGAGGAATAGGAGTGGCGGTTAATGTAAGAGTGTCTACGCTTACTTTTAGTTGTTTAAGCTTTTCTTTAACACTAACGCCAAACTTTTGCTCTTCGTCGATAATAAGTAATCCTAAATCTTTGAATACAACATCTTTGCTTATCAATCGGTGAGTGCCAACAAGTATATCTATCTTTCCCTCCTTTAATCTCTGTAATATTTCTTTAATCTCTTTGGTTGTTCTTGCTCGAGATATATATTCTATGGTAACAGGGAAATCGTTTAATCTGCCTTTGAAAGTATTGTAGTGTTGATAAGCAAGCAAAGTAGTTGGCACTAATACAGCAACCTGTTTACTATCTGTTGCTGCTTTGAAAGCCGCACGAATGGCAACTTCTGTCTTCCCAAATCCAACATCGCCACATACAAGACGATCCATAGGACGCGAAAGTTCCATATCTTGCTTAATGTCGTTAGATGCTTTTAACTGGTCGGGAGTGTCTTCGTAAACGAACGATGCCTCCAATTCTTTTTGAAGATAAGAATCGGGAGAGAAAGCAAAACCCTTTTCATCTCTACGCTTAGAGTATAGTAGAATAAGGTCTTTTGCAATGTCTTTAACTTTCTTCTTCGTTTTGTTTTTTAGATTTTCCCAAGCTCCCGAACCAAGTTTGTTTAGTCGAGGAGCCTCACTATCTTTACCCTTATATTTTGATATTTTATGAAGGTTGTGAATGCTAACAAATATTATGTCGTCATTTAAGAAAGTCATCTTTACCACCTCTTGCATCTTGCCGTTGATTTCAGCTCTTACAAGTCCTGCAAACTTACCAACTCCGTGATCTATGTGTACAAGATAATCGCCGAGTTGAAATTGTTGTAGTTCTTTAAGAGATAGAGCAATTTTACCAGAACGAGCTTTATCCGACTTAAGATTGTATTTGTGAAATCGGTCGAATAGTTGATGGTCGGTATATAAACATACGTGAATAGAGTTGTCGATAAATCCTTCGTGAAGAGTTCTTAACACAGGAGTGAATTGTATATTGTCGCCTCTGTCTTCGAATATAGCCTCAATACGTTTTATTTGTTTTTCGTTGTTGCTTAAGATGTATATTTTGTAATTGTCTTCTTGTTTTTCTTTGAGAGAAGATGCAACAAGTTCGAAATTCTTTTTGAATGATTGCTGAGGTTCTGTCGAAAATTCAATTACCGAATATTTATCCTTATTGTTTACAGACGGAGCACCTATATGTATCTTAGTATATGAACTTAATCCAGATTTGAAATTTTCAATAGGAGAGAGCATTAGACGTATTTGTTCAATCGAATTAAAAGTTTCTTCATTGGTAATTGTAGGCTCTTCATTCCAAAGAGAGTCTATCTTTTCGTAAAACCAACTTTCTTTGCTGAATACTATCTTAGTGTTTTTTGGAAGATAAGAGAAGAGGGTAGTGTTGCCTTCGCCAGAGTTGCCAGATATGATAGATATAGCATCGAGCTTTTCTTTAGATAATTGAGTCTCAACATCAAAGCTGCGAATACTTTCAACTTCATCTCCAAAGAAATCCACACGGTAGGGATATTCGTTTGAAAAAGAAAATACGTCTATAATAGAACCTCGTACAGCATATTGTCCAGGTTCGTAAACATAGTCGACACGCTCAAAGCCATAAGAGTCTAATACTTCTTGCACAAAAACACTATCTATTTTTTCGTTAATGCTTATCGATAGAGTATTGGTTTTTAGAGCATCACTCGAAACAACCTTTTCGGCAAGAGCTTCGGGGTAAGTAACTATAATTGAGGGTTTGTTTCCTGCATTGAGAACACTAAGCACTTCGGTACGAAGTATTTCGCTGGCGGCATCTTTTTGCCCGTATCTTATATTCCTTTTAAACTGAGAAGGGAAGAAGAGAACATCATCGTCGTTTAGAATCTGACAACAATCGTGATAGAAATAGCCAGCTTCTTCGAGGTCGTTCATAACACAAAGCAATGAGTTCTCTTTCGATTTAAGAAAAATCGAGGAACATACAAGGCTGGGAGCTGAACCCTTTAAGCCTTTTAGGTAGATATTGTCGGTCTCTTCTGCCGATAAAAGAATTGCATTTATAGCTGGGTGAGAGGCATAAATGCTTTGTAAAGTTAAATTATCTTTCAAGGCAATAAAATTTGTGCAAATGTACCCATAATAAACAAATAATTGTATCTTTGAACCGCAAATAATTCATAAAGACATTATAATATAATGAGTGATAGTATTGTTATCATACCGACATATAACGAAATAGAGAATATAGAGAAAATTATACGCAAGGTTTTCTCTTTGTCTAAACATTTCGATATGCTTATAGTAGACGATGGATCTCCAGATGGAACAGCAAATAAAGTGAAAGAGCTACAACAAGAGTTTCCTGAGCGTTTGTTTATATTAGAGCGTGAAGGAAAACTTGGTTTGGGTACTGCATATATTGCAGGTTTTAAATATTCGCTCGATAAAGGTTATGAATATATTTTTGAAATGGATGCCGATTTTTCGCACAATCCTGATGATTTATTAAGGTTATACAGTGCTTGTGCCGAAGAAGGAGCCGATGTGGCTATAGGTTCTCGTTATATTAGCGGAGTAAATGTAGTAAACTGGCCTATGTCTCGTGTGTTGATGTCTTATTTTGCTTCAAAGTATGTGCAATTTATTACCGGGTTAAACATAAAAGATACTACAGCAGGCTTTAAGTGTTATAGACGTCAGGTTTTAGAAACTATAGGCTTAGACAATATAAAATTTAAGGGATATGGCTTTCAGGTAGAGATGAAATACACAGCTTACAAGTGTGGCTTTATACTTAAAGAAGTTCCCATAGTGTTTGTGAATAGGGTAGAAGGCGTATCTAAAATGAGCGGAGGTATCTTTAGTGAGGCTTTTCTCGGAGTGATACAGTTGAAAGTAGGTAGCTTTTTTAAGAAGTATCCACAAAAACAAAAAGCAAAATGATATTAATATACAACGCAGAAATAATAAATGAAGGAGCCCGATATAGGGCTTCGGTTTTAATAGAAGGAAAGAGAATAAAGAATATTTTCAGAGGTGCAGTGCCGGAAGATATTCTTAGTAGTGTTGACGTTGTTAATGCTGAAGGATTGTTATTACTGCCAGGAGCCATAGATGACCAAGTGCATTTTCGTGAACCCGGACTTACACATAAAGGCAATATATATACCGAATCGAAAGCTGCGGTAGCTGGTGGCATAACTTCTTTTATGGATATGCCTAACACGCAACCTCAAACAACTACAGTTGAGGCTTTGAATGATAAATTTGATAGAGCTGCCGAATCATCTCTTGCTAACTACTCTTTCTTTATAGGAGCGACTAATGATAATATCGACGAATTGAAAAAAGAGGGAGCAAAGAGAGCTGCCGCTGTTAAACTGTTTATGGGTTCGTCTACAGGTAATATGTTGGTAGATAACACCGATACTCTTAATGGAATATTTTCAGAAATAGATATGGTTATTGCCGCTCATTGCGAAAGCGAAGAGGTAATAAAATCTAATAAAGAACAATACATACAAGAATTTGGTGATGATCTGGATATAACTTTCCATTCCAAGATAAGGAGTTGCGAGGCTTGTTACGAATCGTCGTCAAAAGCAGTAGCGTTGGCAAAAGAGCGTAATGCTCGTTTGCATCTGTTTCATCTTTCTACAGCTAAAGAGATGGAACTGTTAGAGGCTAAGCCATTAAAAGAAAAACGTATTACAGGCGAAGTATGTGTTCATCATCTTTGGTTTACCGATGAAGATTATGCTCGTTTAGGTAATAGAATAAAATGGAATCCTTCGGTAAAAACAAAAGCAGATAGAGATGCTTTACGTCAAGCCTTAATTGATGGAAGGTTAGATGTGGTTGCTACCGACCACGCTCCCCATACTTGGGAAGAGAAACAGGGTAATGTATTTCAGGCTGCTTCAGGTGGGCCGATGGTACAACACGCTCTAACTGTTATGCTTGAGCTTTGTAGTCAGGGTGTGTTCACTCCTGAACTTGTAGTTGAGAAAATGGCTCACGCTCCTGCCGAATTATTTAATATAAAAGATAGAGGATATATCAGAGAGGGTTATTATGCCGATTTGGTTTTAGTATCTCCTAATACTCCGTGGACAGTAACTAAAGATACTTTGTTGTATAAATGTGGTTGGTCGCCTTTAGAGGGTGCAATCTTTAACAATAAGGTTGTGAAAACTTTTGTAAACGGAAGTTTAGTCTATAACGAAGGATATATTGATGAACACTTTAGAGGAATGGAATTATGTTGCAAATAAAAGATACAATAGTAAGTTTAGATTTGTTAGAAGAATACTTTCTGTGCGACCTATCGGTATGTAAAGGTATTTGTTGTGTGGAGGGAGATTCTGGAGCTCCTGTTGAAGAAGAGGAAATAGCTGAGCTTGAAAAAGTTCTACCTATAGTATGGGACGATTTATCGCCAAAAGCAAAAGAACTTATAGAGAAACAAGGCGTGGTTTATCTTGATGAAGACGGTGAATATGTTACTTCTATTGTTGATGGAGAAGATTGCGTATTTACTTGTTATGATGAGAAGGGGTACTGCAAATGTGCTATCGAAAAAGCTTACAGAGAAGGTAAAACCGATTACTATAAACCAATATCGTGTCATTTATACCCTGTTCGTGTGGCTAAATATAATAGCTTTCGAGCGGTGAATGTACATACTTGGAGTGTTTGTGGTGCTGCCAGAGCTTTGGGTAAGAAAGAAAACCTTAGAGTTTATCAATTCCTTAAAGAACCTCTTATAAGAAAATTTGGAGAAGATTGGTATGAACATTTGCAGCAAGCAGCCAAAGAGCTACAACAAGCCGATTGATTAGAATGGATACCCCACGGCTATATGCCAAGCAAAGTTTCTGTTTAAGTTAGGATTTAATATAGCCCACTTTTTTCTACCCGAACGGGCAGGGTCGTAAGCTTTGAAACCACCATCTAAGCGAATGAGGAAGTAATCGAAGTCTAAGCGCAACCCTAATCCGTAGCCAAGCGCAATTTCTTTATAGAAAGAATCGAAACGAAATTTGCCGCCTTCTTGGTCTTCGTAATCTTTGATAGTCCATATATTACCGGCATCAATAAATGCGGCAGCTTCAAACTTCCAGAAAAAACGAGTGCGATATTCTATACTTAAGTCTAACTTTATATCTCCTGATTGGTGGAAGAAGTTAGATTCAGAGTTAGACTTATAGCTACCAGGACCTAATTCTCGTACCGACCAAGCTCTAACGCTATTGGCTCCTCCCGAATAATATCTTTTCTCAAAAGGTAACATTTTTGAGTTACCGTAAGGAATCCCTATCCCGAAGCCAGCTCTCCAAGCTATTGTGTTTTGATTATCGATAACTATAGTTTTAGAATAATCTATATCTCCCTTTACAAATTGTGCAAAATATGTTCCGAATAGCTCGAACGAACCTATGTTGTCTTTTTTTCTATCCAAAAGATGACTTACTCCATATAAAACATTACCAGCCGACTCTACCGAAAAACGGAAAGAATGTGCACCTTTACGCTTTTGAGATGGATTGTAAGTAGAATGAGTATAAGAGTAATTAGTGCTAACAATAAATTGATCGGTATATCCGAAATACTTAGCATTAGATGGCAGGCTATTCATAAAATCGTCATTCTTGTAGGGCAGATAAACATAATCGATGTCTAATAAATCGAGTTGATGTTTTACAGAGTTGCGTTGAAGTCCTTCCCATTTGTAGCGCAAGCTTGCCGATAATATAGTTCGGTCGTATTCGGGTCGAGTTTGATAGTTGTAACTCAAAGAAAGTTCGGTAGACGTTCTCATTCTTCGAGTAAACGAATTTTTTGTAAAAGGCATCAAAAACTTAGGAGTATGTATAGAGGCCTCACCTCCAAGTTCGAAGTAAGGATTAAGGTTGCGAAGAGCTTCATAAGCTCCTCTTACTTTTAAGTTGAAAACTTCAGAGCCTCTAAATAAATTACGATGAGTATATCCTATGGTGCTTGCAATGCCTAAGTCGCCTGCTGTATTAGTGCCTTCGACAGAGAAAGAAATTGCTTGTTTCTTTGCTGGTATCGCAACAATGTGGCAATCAAGAAAGCACGAATCGTTTCTTTGCTTTTCTTCGTATTGTATATGTATGTTGTTTAATGCTTGTAGATTAGAAAAGGAAGAATATGTGTAATCTTCTCTTAATTGAGAAAATTCTCTTTCGGGAGTTAAAAAACTATTGTTTAGTAAAGTACTCGTTCTTAACGATGGTTTATTGCCAGTGTAATAGATAGTGTATTCTCCTTTTGTAATACTATCTCTCTTTATAGGTTCTGCAGGGTTAAGAATACTAAGAGGGTCGTTGTTTAAATAAATATATACATTGTCGTAATAATATTTAGGGTATGTAGTTGAGTCTTTGTGTGGTTTTAGCTTTAACTCTAAATCTACAGCATTGATGTTTAACGTACTGTCGGCATCGAAATAAAAGTTGTCTTTATAAAAAGAGTAGTAACCATTATTCCTTAAAATACTTGATAATCGTTGTCGTTCGTTGTCTAACTGTTCTCTATCAAACAGCATACCTTCTTTAATTCTTGAAGCTTTGTTAGACGATGAGTTTTCTAAAACATTATTAACAATAGTATCTTCTATTAAGGTGGAATAGTTTCTTATAACATAAGGTGTGTTACCTTTAATGTCGTAAACAACATCAACTTTTTTGTTTTTATAAATGATTTTAGAAGTAACATCTACATTTATGTAACCTTTGTTTATGAAAAGTTTTTCGAACTCGTGGTCGGTCTTTGCAACTAATGTAGAATCAAAGATAACAGGAGGTTCGCCTATTTTATGTATAAGTTTATTTATCCACTTTGTCGTATCTTTCCCCGCAAGATTATACACTTGAAACATAGTTTTGTTTATTCCAAACATTTTGTAGTTAGGTTGTTGTCTAACGTGCGACTTCAATTCCATACTTTTATATCCGTCTATGTTTGAATTGATTTTTACTTTATCTAAAAGATACTCGTCTTCGGGAATAAATTTGGTAGAACTGCAAGAGTTAAGGCTCAATAAGGACATTGTAATAAACACAGAAAATATTATTCTTAGTGTATATCTTAATATTCTGAAAGAAGAATTACTTTTGTTGTATAAATCTATTTCTACCATTAAACTTATCTAATTTCGTACAAAGATAAGCTTATTACAAAATAGTTTTTTAGTTTTGTCAAATAAAAGTTGTATTAAAATGATAAGTAAGAATAAAATTAAATTTATTAAGTCGTTAGAAAAGAAGAAAAACAGACAAGAGTTGAGGCTGTTTTTAGCCGAAGGGAATAAGCTTGTAGAAGATATTTTGCCATACTTTAGCTGCGAATTACTTATCGCTAAGCCCTCGTGGATAGATACGCATAATGTTAAGGCTAAAGAAATGATAGTGGCAGAAACAGGGGATATAGAAAAAGTTAGCTTGTTAAAAACGCCCCAAGATGTGGTAGCTGTATTTGCTTGGTCGGATAAAGAGCTTAACAATACAGAATTGCAAAACGATTTAACTCTACTGTTAGAAGATATTCAAGATCCGGGTAATTTGGGAACCATTATAAGGATAGCCGATTGGTTTGGAATTAAAAATATTATTTGCAGTAGAGATTCGGTCGATGTATATAATCCTAAAGTAGTGCAAGCAACTATGGGAGCTATAGCTCGGGTTAATGTGTTTTATTCGTCATTGCAAGCCGTGATAGAAGAAAATAAAGATTTGCCAGTATACGGAACTTTTTTAGACGGAGAAGATATTTATAAAGAAGAAGTATCGAGCACGGGCTTTATAGTAATGGGAAATGAAGGTAATGGTATTAGCAAAAGCTTGGAGTCATATATAAATAAACGATTGTTTGTGCCTAACTATCCTCCAGGCACTACATCGTCAGAGTCGCTTAATGTGGCAGTTGCTACTGCTGTTGTTTGTGCTGAGTTTAGACGTAGACAAATCTATTCTGTTTAATAAAATCTAATATTTAGGGTATAAAGTTCTTTGTAACTCCTAAACAAACAAAATTAATCAGGGGTAAAAGTATAAATCTTTCTTCCTTTTTGCTATTTCGCCCAAATTCTCGACATTTTCTCTACTTACTTATTTTCACAAGACTACTCTTCTTGATATTATTTTGATATTATATACCCTTTGCTTAATTCATAAAGCGGAGGCAAGAGGGTAAGCAAACAACCCCAATAGGCAACTATCTGTAATTCCTTAACTCTCGGAGAAGAGCGTAAAATTTAGCGTGTGGACAAATGGACGGCTCTATCTCTCCTGAGAAACACTTCACCGCTTATTAGCAGAACCTCCTTATCGTTGTTACTAAAGAGGCGTGCTGTTTCTTATAAGATACCCCTTGCTGCTCTTAGTAGATACCCCTCGTCGTTCTTAGTAGAAAGGCGTGCTGTTTCTTAGTAGAGACCCGATGCCGCTCTTTATATAACCGCCTAATCTCTCTTAGTAGAACCACCCCGTCGTTCTTAGTAGAGACACCTCGCCTTTCTACTAAGAGAGAGAAGGGGTCTCTTAGTAGAGAGACGACCCTAAGTGAAGCTTTTATTTTTGCGCTTTATAAAGTGCTGTATTTGAGGTTGTTTATTCTAATCGAATAAGGTTCGAAATAGCTATAATGACAGAGCTATGCTTTTTTGAATTTATGATATTTTATCAGGCAGTAACAATATTCTACTAATCACAGGTTGTCCACTGCCGAGTTTCGCCGACAACAAGTCTATTCCGTCTAAGATATAAATATTTACCTCGTCTCCAGAACTAACACTCCCGAACTCGTTCATATTTAATAGTTCTTCCACAGTTGCATCTGGGTTAACGGCCGCCTTGTCTTTTAATAGATTGAGCAAAGCTCTGGGTTGTATATATTCTTTTAATAAAATAATAACACCATTGAAGAACGATGTCGAATGAGTTTCCTGATTGAGAGGAGAAACAGATACAAGTCTGTTGCTTTCGTCTATCTCTATGTAGTGGAGCTTGTACAGCTTATCGTAGGGCGAACAAGTATAGTGGGCTGCAAATCTTTTTACCATTTGTAATCGAAGCCAAAGCTTAACACTTGGTTAAGTTGAAAAAATCCTAAATCATCATCTTTCTTTTTGCTGTCGTCAAATATTGCATATATAAATAAACGAACAGAAAAGTATTGTGTTAAGGCAAAATTGATATTATTCTCTGATTCAATTAAAACTCTTTCGTAATTGGTGAAAAACTTAAAACGAGAAGAAAAAGATAATTGCCTATTTACGGTCATTTCATATTTTGAATTAATAGAAGACCCTAAGTCTATTTTGTGTTTCTTCCCTTCGTCTATTCCGTGTCTTGTGGGTTTTATATCATCATCGAAAATCCACTTAGACTGAACAGTTAGAGGAGATACGTCTATTGTAAGTTTGTATTTTTTATATCTGTTGCTGTTGAATTTCTTTTGGTTTTCGTATTTCATACCAAAGATACCCATATTTATTTGAGTAGGAGAAAAGAAATTTGAAGTATACTCTTTCGGGTTGCCTTTAGAGTGGGCAAACAGTTGAGTTTTTATTTCTAAGTTTGAAGAATAATACCATTTATCGTTGAAAGCTCGTATGCCAAAGTCGGAGTAAGTACGAAATAAATCTTCTCCCACCTTAATCTTCTCGTCTTTAGATTTGTTTAGGCTAAGTTTCCATTCTATAAAGTTGTTGAATTTAATTTTATTCTTCTTATAGTTGATATTCATATTTTGTATAGATAGTAGGTTGAAGTTAGAAGAACCTCCGCTCGACCAGTTATCGCTTATCTCTGTCTGAGTAATCTTTAGCGAATTACTACCACTTACTATCCAATATCGTATTTTAGGAGTGTATCTTGCATTCTCGTCTATCATACTCTTGTCTATTTCTATATCTTCGGGTTCTACCTTGAATATACTTTCTAACAAGTTAGGCTTAATCTTTTCAACCTGTTCTATTTCGTTGATTTCTTTATGAGAATGTTTTATTTTGTCTGGATTTTCGGATATAAACTTACGGTAAGCTTTTTCTCTGAAAGGGGTTTTCCCTAATACGTATATGTTTGTAGATAGAATGGAGTCTTTTTGAGGTAAATCCAATATAGTTTTTCTTACTATAGAATCTTTAGGTAGAGTAATTGTAGAGTCGAAACTAAACTTACCATCGAACATAGGAGTTAGAAGATAAGGATTGATAGTAGGGATTACTGTGTTGGTTGTAATTACAGAATCAGGTACAATGTCAACGTTGTCTTGAGCCTTCGCATAAGAAAACGAAAGCAAAACACACAGCAAAAATGTAATCAAGATATTGTTTTTAGAAATATAAAAAAACATTGTTACGAATCTTTAAACTGCGAAATTAAGGATTAATTTTGTTATAACAATGAAATCTTTTACTTTTGTGAACTTATACTTATAACAACATAGAAATAAATTGTAATTATGCCCGAAATTTCAATTCGAGGAAAGGAGATGCCTGCATCTCCAATTCGTAAGTTAGCACCTCTGTCTGATTCGGCAAAGGCAAGAGGTCTTAAGGTGTATCACTTAAATATAGGACAGCCAGATATTCAAACTCCAGAAGAAGGTTTAGAGGCCGTTCGTAATATTGACAGAAAGATATTGGAATACAGTCCGAGTGATGGCTTTTTGAGCTTTAGACAAAAGTTAGTACATTATTATTCAAAATTCAATATAAATGTAACGGCTGACGATATAATTGTAACTACAGGAGGTTCGGAAGCTGTATTGTTTGCGTTTTTAGCTTGTCTTAATCCTGGCGATGAGATTATTGTGCCAGAGCCTTCGTATGCTAACTATATGGCTTTTGCAATTTCGGCAGGTGCTATTATTCGTTCGGTCCCTTCTTGTATCGAAAATGGATTTGCGCTTCCTCCTATAGAAAAGTTTGAAGAGTTAATTAACGAACGTACAAAAGGTATTTTAATTTGTAATCCTAACAATCCTACAGGATATTTGTATACTCGTTCAGAAATGAATCAGATACGAAATTTGGTAAAAAAACATAATCTGTATTTGTTTTCAGATGAGGTTTATCGCGAATTTATTTATACCGCATCTCCTTATATCAGTGCATTGCATCTTGATGGAATAGAAGATAATGTTGTGTTGATAGATTCTGTGTCTAAACGATATAGCGAATGTGGTATACGTGAGGGAATGTTGATTACACGTAATAAAGAGCTTAGAAAAACAGTGATGAAGTTTTGCCAAGCACGACTAAGTCCACCTCTTTTGGGTCAGATAGTAGCTGAGGCGTCTTTAGATGCATCGGAAGATTATATGAGAGGAGTGTACGATGAATATCTTGAGCGTCGTAACTTCTTAGTAGGAGCATTGAATAAAATTCCAGGAGTGTATTCTCCTATCCCTATGGGAGCCTTCTATACTATAGCAAGCTTACCAGTTGATAATGCTGATGATTTTTGCGCTTGGTGTTTGTCGGATTTTGAATATGAAGGACAAACCGTGTTTATGGCTCCAGCATCAGGGTTTTATACAAATCCATCATTAGGAAGAAATGAAGTGCGTATAGCGTATGTTCTAAAAAAAGAAGAACTTCAAAAAGCTATGATAGTGTTGGAGAAAGCTTTGGAGCAATATAAAAAAGAGAAACAAAAAGCGCGCGACTAAAATATCAACAAATGAGTCTTGAGTTTTTTATAGCAAAACGGATATATTTTAATAAAGCAGGAGGGGATAGAATATCTTCTCCTGCTATTCGTATTGCTGTAATAAGTATGGCTTTAGGCTTGATCGTGATGATATTAGCCGTAGCAATAGTTGTAGGTTTCAAAAAAGAGGTTGGCAATAAAGTTATAGGTTTTGGTTCGCATATTCAAATAACAAACTTCAAGAGTAATGCTATCTATGAAAACTATCCGATAGAGGTTAATGCAGAATTGATACAAGATATATACTCTAATCAGAATGTTGCTCACGTGCAAGGCTTTGTTACTAAGCCAGCAATAATAAAAACAGAAGAAGACTTTCAAGGTATAGTAATTAAAGGTGTAGATGAAAATTTTAATTGGAGTTTCCTTAAAGAAAGTTTAGTAGAAGGAGATGTTATTGCGGTTAATCCCGACTCCGTATCTCAAAATACGATTATATCTAAGACTATTGCTGATAAATTAAATCTGAAGCTGAACGATTCTTTTATCTGTTACTTTATACAGGAAAGAGTTAGAGTTCAAAAGTTTATTATAAAAGGAATTTATCAGACTAACTTTCCTGAATACGATAACTTGTTTGTTATTGGCGATATAAAACCTTTGAGAAAAATAAACGAATGGGATTCTGATTTAGTGAGTGGCTTGGAGGTTATAATTAAAGATGATGAAAAATTAGATGAAACAGCCAACGCTTTATATCATAATCTGAGTGTAAAAACCGACCGTTTAGGTAATCCTTATTACACCCGTTCTATAAAACAAATTAACCCTTATATATTTATTTGGTTAGATGTTCTCGATACTAATGTGGTAGTTATTCTTATAATTATTTTTATGGTAGCAGGCTTTTCTATGATATCGGGTTTGCTTATCATTATTCTGGAAAGGGCAAATATGATAGGTATATTGAAAGCATTAGGCGAAAACAACACAAGTATAAGAAAGATATTTCTTTATATATCAGCATTCTTAATTACAAAAGGTTTGTTGTGGGGCAATATTATAGCGTTAATAATCTATTACTTGCAAAAATATACAGGCATATTTAAGTTGGATCCTGAAATATATTATGTATCGGAGGTTCCAATGGAATTGAATATCTGGACGATTTTACTCTTAAACATAGGAACACTTATTGCAACTATATTAGTGTTAGTGGGTCCTTCTTATCTGATCGCAAAAATAAGCCCCTCGAAAACAATTAGATTTGAGTGAAAACTGTACGAATAATAAATGACTATTATGAATTGGATAAAAAAAATACAGCACTCGTTTTCTGCAAAATTAAGTTTCTATGTCCTTCTCTGTGTAGTTATAATATTTCTACTTTCTTTCTTATCTCTTTATCTGTTTGCCAGTCGCTCAATTAGAGAAAGTGCGAATGATAAGGCAAAAAATAGATTGGAGATAATTCAATATAAAATAGAGAATGTTTTTTCAACTATAGAGACAGTCCATAATAATATTCATTGGACAGTTTTTGATAAAGAAATTGAACCAGATACATTCTTTGATATGACGCGCGATATTGTGAAAAACAACCAGTATATTTTTGGTTGTGCAGTCGCTTTTGAACCCTATTATTTCAAAGAGAAAGGGTATTATTTTGCTCCATTTTCAAGCCGACAAGGCGATACAATTTACACCACCCAACTGGGAACAAATACGTATGATTATTTCGAAATGGAATGGTATGATGTTCCGAAATGTTTGAATGAGCCTTTTTGGTCAGATCCGTATTATGATGTTGGAGGCGGAAAGGTGTTAATGATGACTTATTCCACACCTCTTTTCGATAAAAATGGTACTTTTATAGGTGTTTTGACTGCGGATGTCTCACTTGATTGGTTGACAGATATGGTAAATGAGGAGAAACCTTATAAATCTAGTTATTCTATATTGTTCGGTCGAGACGGTATTTGTATAGTTCATCCACGTAAGGATTATATTATGACTGAATCGGTATTCAGTCTCTCAGAAAGGCTTAAAGATAAACATCTGATACAAATGGTAGATTGTATCACAAAAGGAGAAGCAGGTTCGGCGGAACTTAAAAATACATTCAGTAACGATCTTATAGAGTCTTATGCATACTATAAGCCGCTGCGGTACAATGGTTGGTATTTGGTTATGATTATCCATAAAGAAGATGTTTTTAAGGAACTTAATAAAACCAAGATAATAACAATACTGTTGCTTATAGCAGGACTTGTTTCTTTGTTTGTTTTTTGCTTGTTTATAGTAAATAAACTAACTAAACCTATGAGAGATTTTTCTCGTTCTGCCAGAAAAATAGCACAAGGTAACTTTAATGTAGAATTACCACAGATTAACTCTAAAGACGAGATGTTAGAGATGAAAAACTCTTTTGTTTTTATGCAAAAAGAATTGGCTAATTATGTCAAAGAGTTACAAGAAACGACATCAAAGAAAGAACGCATAGAAAGCGAATTGCGCATAGCTAATGAAATACAGATGGGAATGATTCCTAAAATATTTCCGCCTTTCCCAGAAAGAGACGATATCGACTTGTTTGCAGTCTTGCATACAGCGAGAGAAGTGGGAGGTGATTTGTACGATTTTTTTATAGACAACGAAAAACTATATTTTGCGATTGGTGATGTTTCTGGCAAAGGAGTGCCTGCTTCCTTGTTTATGGCTGTAACACGAAGTTTGTTTCGTTCAATAGCTACATTATATGAAGATCCTGGACAGATTGTTTCGTCGATGAACAAATCTATATCCGAAACAAACGATGCGAATATGTTTATAACTTTGTTTATAGGTGTTTTGGACCTTTTAACAGGAGAGTTGCGCTATTGTAATGCGGGGCATAATCCGCCTATATTGAAGACTAATAATGGGAATGTTAGTTTTATGACAGTAAAACCAAATATTCCAGTCGGATTGTTTGAGAATTTTTCTTTCCAATCAGAAACAATGACGATAGGCAAGGATACGATACTGTTTTTATATACCGACGGATTGACAGAAGCGGAAAATATAGAACGAGAATTTTATAAAGAAAGTAGATTAATACGAGAATTGGAAACTGCAGTTACTCGTAATCCCAAGGAGCTTATTCATTCGATAACAGAATCTGTAAGTAGGTATGTAGATGGAGCAGAACAGAGCGACGATTTGACTATTTTAGTTCTTCACTATAATTGATTGCAATCTATGAAGAAACGCTTGATTATTAAGAATGAAATTTCTGAAATTAGCCGATTAAATAAATTTGTAGAAGAATGTGGCAAAGAGTTAGATATCTCTATGGGTTTGGCTATGAGTCTAAATCTTGCTATAGAAGAGGCTGTGTCGAACGTAATTATGTATGCATCTCCGGAAACGAAAAAACAGGATATTTACATTGATGTGGAACAAACAAAAGATTTTTTGGTGTTTACCATTATCGATAAAGGAATAGAATTCGACCCGACTCAAAAGGAAGATACGGATGTTACTCTCCCTATTGAAGAGCGTTCGATCGGAGGTTTAGGTATTTTTCTAATAAAAAAGATAATGGACGAAGTAACTTACAAAAGGGAAGAAGGACAAAATATACTCACTTTGAGAAAAAAGATAAATAATCAAATAACATAAAAACATTCGTTATGGCTATTGAAATTCAAGAAAAAAACGGAAAGATTCACGTCAGTATTGCTGGACGTTTGGATACGGTCAGTTCCCACGAATTTGAAAAGCAGATTAAACCTCTGACTGAGATTCCTCAACCAGACATTGCTATTGACTGCTCCAACTTCGATTACATTAGCAGCTCCGGCCTTCGCCAGTTTCTCATTCTGCAGAAAGCGGTAATTGCCAACAAAGGAACTTTGGTAATCAACAACCTGAAACCGGAAATAAAAGAAGTGTTCGATATGACAGGTTTTACCAGTATATTCACAATTAATCCAGAGTAATCAATCCTATTCATTTTCAATTATTTAAGATATGAAACTTTACGATGAAGCGTATATCATTAATTACGCACGACAACATTCTCCATTCTACAAAGAATATTATAAAAATTTACCTGCTCAGGTTAATTCGGTAACCGAACTTCCATTAGTCGACCAAACTGATTTTTGGGCGGCCAATACCTCGGACGAAACCAATACGCTGCTGACGGATACAATGAAAAATGGAGTGGCTTTCAAAAGTGGAGGCACCACGAGTGCTCCCAAGTTTTCGATTTATACGAAAGAAGAATGGGCGACTTTATGTGAATTAAGTGGACTCGCTTTGATGTACAATGGTATCAAAACTGGTGATAAAGTTGCCAATCTTTTTTATGGCGGGCAACTCTATGCCAGCTTCCTGTATTCGCATGACAATATACAGAACTGTCCTATATCCATAACGGAATATCCAATTATGGGATCGACTCCTGTGCCGGAAATGTTACATTTAATTGAGCAATTCAAAATTAATGTATTGGTAGGTGTACCAACGACTATTGTTACCATATATCAATACGCGAAAGAACATAAAATTGATCTTTCGTTTGTTGATAAGATTTATTTTGGAGGAGAAACATTCTTCCCCGACCAACGGGAATTTGTGGCATCAATCAGTCCAGGTATTCAAATACGCTCTTATTGCTATGCCTTAGTAGATGGAGGATTAGGTGGGTTTTGCGATGATTCTTGCGGATTTAACGAGCATCGTTCGTTTGATTATGCCATTGTTCTGGAAATTATCGATGAAGATACCAGCGAAGTTATTCACGAAACCAACCGGGAAGGCAAATTGGTGGTTACCTCTCTTTATCGTCTCCTGCAACCTATGATTCGCTATCCGTTGGGAGATAGAGGTGTGTGGCTGGAACCTGAAGGGACATTCAACCGAAAGTTCAAACTACTAGGACGTTCAGAAGAAGGTGCTCGCATAGGTCCTATTTCGATTTATTACGATGATATTCGTGGCATTCTTACTCGAGTAAAAGAAGTGAATGTCTTGAATTATCAACTGATAGTTAGTCACGTTGATGGAAAAGATAAACTCACTTTCTACATAGCAACCGATGACTCGGAAAATGCTGGCAAGTATACTTCCGACTTTCTGCGGATTTTGTTAGAGGAGCGTCATTTTATTGCAGACGAGATGGAAGCTGGACACATTCATGAACCGGAATTTATTTTCGGAACAATTGAAGATTTGCAATACAATGAGAGAACCGGCAAAGTAAAACGAATTATAGATAACAGAATCAAACTCTAAAAGGGAAATACCTATGTTACAACACGCAGATTATTTATGTAATAATTCGGACGCCTATAATCATTCTCCAGAAATGAATCGTCTTTTTGTGGAAGGCATGAAAGAGATCACTCGTTTTCATCAACAGAACAATCCCTTTTACGCTCGTTTGTTGAAAAAGAAAAAGTTTGATATAGATTCGCTTTTGAAGGTAGATGATTGTGCAAATATTCCGTTCCTGTATGCCGACTTTTTCAAAACGCACGTAATGAAAAGCATTCTAGATGAAATGGTAACGGAGCACTTTACTTCTTCCGGAACCACGGGGCAAATGAGTCAGATGTTTTTTGATGCCCGTACTATCGGATTGGGTATTCAAATGGTTGATTTTGAAATGGAATACCTGGGTTTTGTGGCTCCGGAACAAGAATGTAATTACATTTTATATTCATACGAAATACCTGAAGATTCCAAATTGGGAACAGCAAACACCGATAAGCGAATGCTTAAATACACTAAAGTGAACGAAGTCGAATATGCATTGAAACAAAACGGTCGGGGAGGGTACGACTTTGACGTTTTTGGGATTATCCGCGCTTTCCAGCGTTTTGCAGAGCAAGGATTGCCTGTCCGGATTTTAGGATTCCCTTCGTTCTTTTATTTCACGTTAGAACAAATGCGCGATTTGAAAATCCCACCCATGAAACTACACCCTGATTCTTGCTCGGTGTTTGGTGGAGGCTGGAAAGGATATGCCGGCAAACAAATATCGAAATTAGAATTATATCAATTAGGAGAAGAGATGCTGGGTATTCCCAATCATCGTTTTTGCGATGGGTTTGGCTCGGTTGAACATTCCATTCCTTACTTAGAATGTAAAAATCATCATTTCCATGTGCCGACCTGGTCTCGTGTGTTTATTCGCGACATGAAAACGCTTGAGGTGTTGCCGATGGGCGAACCTGGTTTTCTCCAGTTTGTTTCGCCTTATATTTCATCTGCGCCTGCTCATAGCATCGTCATGGGAGACAAAGCGGTTTTGTATCCTGCCGAAAAATGTAGTTGCGGATTAGAAACGCCTTACTTCGAGATCTTGGGTCGTGCAGGAACGTCTAAAAACAAAAGCTGCGCCATTGCTGCTTCGGAATTTTTGAAAAAATGAATTGATTATGAAAAAGATACATTTATTTAAAGGAGAAATACAGGATTCTTATCAGATTGAACAAATCGAACAATCTATTCTCCAAACTATAGGAAAACCGCTTGCAACGCAGGTCTTATTGAATGCTGGAGAAAATCTGTCTTCCCGATTGGCGAAAGGCGATGCCGAACTCGAAGCAATATTGATGCATTCAGGAGTGGACGCAGAAGAAGCAAAGGCGACGGTTTGTGGTTTGGCTGATGTTTTCAGTAAATCATATATGACGGAGAAAATTTGTCACGAGTTGGGACGAATCGATCCCTTCGTACTTCGCCGTTTCAATATGGAAGAAAATATATTGGAATGTTACAAACCTTTGGGCGTGCTTTGTCATGTCGCGGCTGGTAATGCTCCCGGATTAGGCGCTCTGAGCGTTTTGGAAGGATTAATGACAGGAAATATCAATATTGTTAAGTTAAGTAGTAAAGAGAATGGTTTCTCTGCCGTCTTGCTTTATCGCTTGATTCAGTCGGATGAAACTGGTACATTGAAAGATTATATTTACGCATTAGATATTTCGTCGTCGGAAAAAGACACTTTGAAACGCTTGTTCGATTTCTCCTCTTCCATTGTTGCTTGGGGCGGTACGGAAGCGATAGAAAGTGTTCGCTCGATGACGCAAACGCCGGTTATTGCTTGGGGACATCATCTTAGTTTTGGTTATATTACGAAAAAAGGCTTGACTGATGAAAATTTGTTAGGTATCGCTCGCGATATATGCGAAGGTAACCAACAAGCTTGCTCCAGTCCGCAATGCCTTTATTATGAGGGTGGTTATTCCGAATTGGAGGCTGTAGCTCAAGGGTTGAAAAAGGCTTTGGAAATAGTATCGCCGCAAATTCCGCTGATACCGATGAGTAGTGCCGAACAGGCGCAAATCACTTCTTCCAACCTGATGGTTACTTTAGGTAGTTGTATGGACGAAGGCGAATTGATTGAAGCCGATGATAAGACATTCCGGATTTACATCGATCGTTCTCCTGGGCTGACACCTTCTCCGCTTTATCGTACGATTTGGTTGAAACCGATGAAGAGAGAAGAAATGGTAAGTTATTTCCTGCCAATGAGTCGGTTTTTGCAAACTGTTTCGCTGGGTTGTACCTTGGACGAATTGTATGAATTATCCGAATTGTTTACTGTTTGTGGAGTTACCCGTATCGTAGAATGCGGAAAGGTTTTCGTCTCTTATCCCGGCGAACCTCACGATGGAGTGTCTGCGCTTTCTCGCTACTGCAAAAGGGTTTCAGTTATTTCATCACAATTGGAAAAAATAGCTTCTTTCGATCAGTTGAAACCATACGAATCGATTACTGCCCAAACGCCAATCATGGATAAAGATGCTTTTATGGCTCTACCGGTTCAGGAAGAGAACGGCAAACTCTATGTAAAGAGCGGTGGTTCGAGCGGAAAAACGATTTTATCGCCTTACTCTTATCGGGATTATCATTTTGAAATGCAATGCATTGCAGAAACTCTAATTGCAATCGGTCTAAAGCCAAAAACGGATAAAATAATGAACCTTTTCAGTGTAGGGCATCTGTATGGAGGGTTTATCAGTTTTGGTTGTGTTCTGGAATTAGCCAACGCGAAACACTATCCAATGTCGGAAGTGTCCGATACAAAAGAAGTTGTCGACTATATTGTTGAACTGGGAATTAATACATTGATGGGAATGCCTTCTTATCTCTTGAAAATATTCCGGGAGCATAAAGAACAACTTAAACAATATGGCGGTGTGAAGAAAATTTATTATGGAGGCGAATTTATGACTCCGGCCGACAAAGAAATGTTGAAAAATACATTTGGCGTGGAAATTATCTCGTCTGTCAGTTATGGTTCCAACGATGTGGGACCAATTGGCTATACTTGCGAATTCTGCGAAGGCGGAATCCATCATTTAGCCGCAGGTATAATGGATATGGAAATTCTTCAAATGGATAAAGACGAGCCGGTGAAAAAAGGGGAAACTGGTCGTATCATTCTTTCGCCAAAATTCAGGGAAGGACACGCTGTGAGTCGTTACGAAATCGGAGATTTAGGGCGATGGCTCGAAGAAGATTGTCTGTGCGGACGAAAAAATCCGCGCTTTGAACTGCAAGGGAGATACGGAGATGTTTTTCGTGTTGGAGGGTGTTTCCTGAATTATATGAAGCTTTCTCAGATTATCAATAAGTATTTGGAACCAACTCAACTGCAACTTTTTATTGAAGATGGAGAAGTGGAGAAGCTAATTTTCTGTACTAAATTGGTAGCTTTCTCCAAAGAAGAACTTATAGCAGTTTTGTGCGAACACGACGGCGCATTTAACGAAGCTATGGATTATAATTATTTGGATGTTGATTTGTTGAAAATGAATGAATCAGATATGGAATACATTGGGCATAGTGGTAAGTTGAAACACATCATTGATAAAAGAACATTAAAGTGAAGTTAAAATTAGAATTAACCAACAATATCTTGTGCATTTCTCCAGCATTAAGTTTCGTTGAGGCTTTGTGCCGGGAAAAAGGACTTTCAGAAAAAGAAAACAAACAGTTTCAATTGGCGTTGGAAGAAGTGCTTTCCAATGTAGTTCAACACGCATTTGATAACAATGAAGAATCCTTTTTTGATGTATTTATTACGGATACCTCATCGTATATTGAAATCAAAATTCGCGAATTAGGCATTCCTTTTATCTGGGAAAATGCACAACAGTTCGACCCGACACAGATTCATAGTGTAGACGATGCCGTCAATCAAAAAGGATTGGGAACGTATATTATTTCCCAAATGGTTGATAAATTGGAGTACAAATATCTGGGAGTCAAAGGGAAAGAAACCATTTTGATAAAACATATCAACAATCCGCAGGTTACCGAGTATAAACACAAAACAAAACCGAAAGTCCATTACAGACCAGAAGATATTACCGTTCATTTGTTTGAGGAAAAAGAATCCTTGAATGTAGCTCGCTGTTTATACTCGACTTATGGTTATTCTTATCTAAAATTTGCCATGTATGAGCCTAAGTATCTGTGTGAAGTGGCTAAACAAGAAGATACGATAATTGTGACGGCGGTTGCTTCCGATAATGAAGTGGCAGGGGTGATAATCGGAAAAGAAGACGAATCGACCAACGGGATTATGGAAATCGGTTCATTAGTAGTTGCTCCAGAGTTCCGGGGGCTTCATCTTGCCGAATCGCTTTTCGCGACTATACAGAATGAAATAGCTCGCTCTACTCGGAATGGAGTTTTCGCAGAGTGTGTAACGATACATCTGGCAAGTCAACGTGTTTCTTTGAAAGCTGGATTGAAACCTTGTGCAGTGTTGCTCAATCAAATACCTAATAGTGTAAATTTCAAAGAGTTTGATAAACAACGATCCGAACGGCAAACTTTTATACTTGTCTATATGAGTATGACCGATAGAAAAAGTCGAATATACCTACCCTCAAATCATACAGATAAGATAAAACGAATTTACGAGCGTATAAATGTAGAATACGAAGTATTAACGACTACTAACGAACTTCCAAACGTGTGCGACCTTGCAGTTCAACGCAATGATACGTCTGGTATTAGCATTATTTTTGTCAAGCGGATAGGTGCTGATTTAGGTTCGTTCTTAAGCCGTATTCTGAGACTTTCCGAATTTTCGAAAATAAAAACTTGGAGTCTCTATCTTTATATGCATGACCCTCAATTAGAGTATGCAATAGAAGAGGCTGAAAAGGCCAATTTTATCTTTACAGGAATATTACCGGGAACGGATAATGGTGATTTGTTGATAATGCAAAATGCAACTGATGTTGAATGGATACGAGAAGAAGTACTTCTGGTAGAACCTGAAAAAGATGAATGGATGCTCGATTATATCGAAGATAGGTACAACGAAATTAAAGAAAAACAATGAAAGAAAGTATATTTGGAGTTCCTGATTTTAGGAATTTGTATGCAGCTAGATTTATATCAACTGTCGGTGCCAAGTTTTTTGCTTTAGCTGTTTCTTGGTGGATATTAGATTCTGGTTTTGAACGCGCAAACACGCTACTAGGTGTTATTATGGCTGCTACAGCCATAGGAACTTTTGGTTTTGCTCCTTTTATGGGAACTTTTGCGGATAAGTATAATAAAAAGAAAACAATGATGGCGGCTTTACTTGGGGGTGCTATTGTTTTGGGAATTATTATAGCAATATTTCCAGTGTTTAATAAAATACCTTTGTTGTTTGCCGTTTTTGCTATTTTTATATATGCTTTTGAGCCGCTTTTTGAAACATCTATGCAAGGCAGCCTTAATTATATTGTTAAACCCGAATTGCTACCAAATGCCGTTTCAACAGTTAGCGGTATTACTTCTTTTTCGCAAGCTTTGGGTGCCGCGTTTGCTGGGGTAGCTATTGCTGTTTTAGGAGTGGTTGGAGCCTTTTCGTTAGACTGTGCCTGTTATTTAGTTTCAATTCTGCTGGTTTGGAGAGTTACAACCAAATTGCCAGTCAATAAGCCTATTCCTGGTGAAAAAGCGTCTTCCTATTGGACCGAATTAGCTGAGGGATTTAGGTATATATACAAAGAAAAACCTTTGTTTTACCTTTTAATTTTTTTCGGAGTAATCAACTTATGGGTTTCTCCTATCGTATTGGCTATTCCTATAATTACGAAAGATGTTTTCGATGGAACTCCTTTACTTATGTCGGGGTATGAAGTGGCTATGGCGGCAGGTATCATTTTTATAACAACGCTTTTGGGGTATGTCAAAAAGAAGTTCGACCGTTATCGTTGGAGCTTTTATTCCTTGTTGCTCTGCGGTGTTTCATTGACATTATTCTCGTTTTGTACGACTATTTTTCCGACGTTTGTTTTTATGGTTCTTTTTGGTTTGGGTATGGGAATGGTAAATTTATCAATGATGACAATTTTTCAGACTTACGTTCCACCGTATATTCAAGGTCGTTTCTTTTCTATTGTAAATACAATTGCAGGAGCGGTAATTCCCTTGAGTTATGCTTTTGTAGGCGTGTTGAGTGATTATTTTGGAATTATGACTCTTATGACAATGAACGGTATTCTGTTGCTTTTAACTTCTTTTGCAATGTTGTTTATACCAAAAATTAAAGGAGAATATATAATATAAAAATGCCTGTTTGCAAAGAACAGTTTATTCTCTAAAAACAATTAGAATTGAACTAAGAACTAAGAGTGAAGAACTAAGAGCGCACAGCATCGTCTGTGGCTGTTGAAATACATTGTCGCTTTGCGCCAATTCTTAGTTCTTCACTCTTAGTTCTTAGTTCAAAAAAAAAGCTTCACTTAGGGTCGTCTTTCTACTAAGAGACCCCTTCTCTCTCTTAGTAGAAAGGCGAGGTCTCTCTACTAAGAACGACGGGGTGGTTCTACTAAGAGAGATTAGGCGGTTCTATAAAGAGCAGCATCGGGTCTCTACTAAGAAGCAGCTCGCCTATCTAGTAACAACGACAAGGGGTATCTACTGAGAGCGGCAAGGGGTATCTTATAAGAAACAGCACGCCTCTTTAGTAACAACGATAAGAAGGTTCTGCTAATAAGCGGTGAAGTGTTTCACAAGAGAGATAGAGCCGTCCATTTGTCCACACGCTAAATTTTACGCTCTTCTCCGAGAGTTAAGGAATTACAGATAGTTTCCTATTTGGGTTGTTTGCTTACCCTCTTGCCTTCGCTTTATGAATTAAGCAAAGGGTATATAATATCAAAATAATATCAAGAAGAGTAGTCTTGTGAAAATAAGTAAGTAGAGAAAATGTCGAGAATTTGGGCGAAATAGAAAAAGTTTTATCGGATAGTAATAATTTATTACTGATTTTTATTTTCTAAATAAAATAAATACGCTTAACTTTGCACTCCTTTAAACAAAAAGGATTATAAGGCTTGATAATTAAACAATTAAATATATAATCAATGAACGTTACATTAAAAAACATCGACCAAGTAAATGCTAAATTAACAATTGCAGTAGTTAAAGAAGATTATCAACCACAAGTAGATAAAGCTTTAGCGGATATTCGTAAAACTATAGTTATTGATGGATTTCGTAAAGGATTTGCTCCTAAAGGACGCATACAGGCATTGTATGGTAAATCAGTTTTAGTTGACGAGATTAATAAATTGGTTTCAAATAAACTTTATACATATATAAGAGAAGAAAAACTTAACGTATTAGGAGAACCTCTTCCATCGTTAGACGAACAAAAACCTTTGGATTTCGATAATCAACAAGATTATGAGTTTACTTTCGATTTAGGTTTAGCTCCTGAAGTTAATATCTCTTTAACTAAAGAAGATAAAATCACTTATTATGCAGTTAAAGTTACAGACGAAATGATAGAAAAACAAATCGGATCGTATAAAGCTAACTACGGAACTTATGAAGAAGTAGATTCTGTTGAAGAAAAAGATATGGTTAAGGGTCTGTTAGTTGAGTTAGACGAAACAGGAGCACCCAAAGCAGACGGAATAAATGACGATTCGGCAGTTTTAATGCCTTCTTATATTAAAGAAGAAACTGAAAAAGCTAAATTTGTTGCAGCTAAAAAAGGAGATGTGATTACTTTTAATCCTTATAAAGCTTACGAAGGTAACGAGGTTGAACTTGCATCTTTCTTAAAGATAGCTAAAGAAGTTGTGAAAGATTGTCAAAGCGATTTCTCTTTTACTATTACAGAAATTACTCGCTACAAAGAAGCTGAAATGAATAAAGACTTGTTCGACAAAGTATTCGGACCAGATACTATAGCTACAGAAGAAGAGTTTAAAGCTAAAATAAAAGAGATTTTAGAAGAACAACTTGCTCCTGAAAGTGATTATAAGTTTATACTTGATGCTAAAGCTATTTTAGATGAAAAAGGTAAGGAAATTCAACTTCCTGATGAGTTCCTTAAAAGATGGTTGTTAGCTTCTGATGAAGAAAATAAAATAAAATCGATAGATGAAGAATATCCTAAAATTGTAGCAGACCTAAGATTTCATTTAATAAAAGAAGGTATTCTTAAGAGTAATGACATAAAGGTAGAAGCGGAAGAAATTAAAGCACAAGCTATTAAAACTACTCGCGCTCAGTTTGCACAATACGGTATGACAAATATTCCTGATAATGTATTGGAAGGATATTCTCAGGATATGCTTAAAAAAGAAGAAACTGTTAGAAACTTAGTTGATAAAGTGGCAGAAGAAAAACTTATGGCAGTACTTAAAAAACAAGCAACAGTTAAAACTAAAAAAGTAACAGTAGAAGAACTTGGTAAATTGTTCGAAACAGAAGCTTAATATAAACGACTAAAATAAACAAAACGCAATGAATGAATTTAATAAATATGCAACAAGGCATTTGGGCATAAACTCTAATGCGTTGGATAAATATACTCGCATATCTAACGATATGCTTACTCCTAATATAATGGAGGAACGTCAACTGAATGTTACTCAAATGGATGTGTTCTCTCGTTTGATGATGGATCGTATTATCTTTTTGGGTTCGCAAATCAATAATGATGTGGCTAATATAATACAAGCTCAATTATTGTTCTTAGATTCATCAGATCCGGGTAAAGATATTTCTATATATATCAACTCTCCTGGCGGTTCTGTTTATGATGGCTATGGTATTTACGATACTATGCAATTTATATCGAGCGACGTAGCAACTATCTGTACAGGTATGGCAGCTTCTATGGCCGCTGTATTGCTTGTTGCTGGAGCTAATGGCAAACGCTCGGCTCTTAAACATTCGAGAGTGATGATTCATCAACCTTTAGGAGGTGCTCAGGGGCAGGCTTCTGATATAGAAATTACAGCTCGTGAGATACTGAAAGTTAAACAAGAGATATATACAATAATATCTGATCATTCAGGGCAACCTTACGAGAAAGTAGTACAAGATGGAGATCGTGATTTTTGGATGTCTTCGGAAGAAGCCCTTAAATATGGAATGATTGACCAAGTATTAGCTAAAAAGAAATAATGGCGAAACAACGAATATCGAGAAAGTGTAGTTTTTGTGGGAGAGAGGAGTCGGAGGTAGAAATACTTCTTACAGGAATAGATGGGTTTATTTGTAATGACTGCGCTCAAAGAGCCAATGATATTGTTTTAGAGGCTGCAAAGGCAGAGAAATTAAACGATAAATTTCATATACCTGACGATCAACTCCCTCGTCCTAAAGATATAAAAGAATTTTTAGACCAATATGTTGTTGGGCAAGATGATGCTAAGCGTTATTTGTCGGTGTCGGTTTATAATCATTATAAACGTTTGATGCAAGAAACGTCAGATAGCGATGATGTGGAAATTGAAAAGTCTAATATCATAATGGTAGGTTCAACAGGAACCGGTAAAACTCTTCTTGCAAAAACTATAGCTCGTTTATTAAAAGTTCCGTTTACTATTGTAGATGCAACAGTGTTGACCGAAGCTGGTTATGTAGGTGAAGATATAGAAAGCCTTTTGACTCGATTGTTGCAAGTAGCCGACTATAAAGTGGAAGAGGCTGAAAGAGGTATTGTGTTTATCGACGAAATAGATAAAATAGCTCGCAAAGGCGATAACCCATCTATAACAAGAGATGTTAGCGGGGAAGGAGTTCAGCAAGGTTTACTAAAACTGTTAGAGGGCTCTGTAGTTAATGTGCCTCCTCAGGGAGGGCGTAAACACCCCGACCAAAAGATGATTCAGGTAAACACGAAGAATATTTTGTTTATATGTGGAGGAGCTTTTGATGGTATAGACAAAAAGATAGCTCAACGCTTAAATACTCAGGTTGTTGGTTATGCAGCAGCAAACAGCAATAAAAACATAGATAGAAATAATCTACTTAAATATATTGCTCCTCAAGACTTAAAAGCTTTCGGGCTGATACCTGAGATTATCGGACGACTACCTATACTTACGTATCTGCAACCTTTGGATAGAGACACTCTTCGTAGTATACTAACTGAACCAAAAAACTCTATCATAAAACAATACACCAAAATGTTTGCTATGGATAATGTAACTCTTACATTTGAAAACGACGTTCTTGACTATATTGTGGATAAAGCTGTAGAGTTTAAGCTGGGCGCAAGAGGGTTACGCTCAATAACCGAAAGCATTATGATTGATGCTATGTTTGAAATTCCTTCTTCGGGAAAAGAATCATTTAATGTTACTTTGGCCTATGCGAAAGAAAGAGTTGAGAGCTTAGATAACCAATATGCTAATTCTTAATGTAACTTTTCGAAAAAAAAGTTTTGAAATTATTGCATTTTTAAAATACAATAATATACCTTTGTTATAAAGTGTAAGCTATACATAATTTATACTTAGTGTATATGACAAAGAAAGATTTTTTGATAGAAGCTTTAAAGGCGCATTTTGGATTTGATTCGTTTAAGGGAAATCAAGAATTGGTTATTCGTAGCGTATTAGAAGGTAGAGATGCTTTTGTGTTAATGCCTACAGGTGGCGGTAAATCGTTATGCTATCAATTGCCAGCCCTTTTAATGAATGGTACGGCAGTAATAATATCTCCTTTAATTGCTTTGATGAAAAACCAAGTAGATGCTATGCGAAGCTTTAGCGAAGACGATGGTATCGCTCATTTTATTAATTCATCATTAAATAAATCAGCAATAGAAGGCGTAAAACAAGATGTTATAGCTGGGAAAACAAAACTTTTATATGTGGCTCCAGAATCTTTAACAAAAGAAGATAATATCGAGTTTTTAAGACAAGTGCCAGTTTCTTTTTATGCAGTAGATGAGGCTCATTGTATTTCTGAGTGGGGGCACGATTTTCGTCCAGAATATAGACGTATCAGACCTATCATTAATGAAATAGAACGACGCCCATTGATTGCGTTAACAGCAACAGCTACACCTAAAGTTCAACACGATATTCAAAAGAATTTAGGTATGATGGATGCCGTTGTATATAAATCATCTTTTAATAGAGCTAATTTATATTACGAAGTTCGTCAAAAAAATAAAGAAATAGATAAAGAAATAGTCAAGTTTATAAAAGGGAATCAAGGAAAGTCGGGAATTATTTATTGCCTTTCAAGAAAGAAAGTTGAAGATATAGCAGAGATATTAAAAGCTAATGGTATAAACGCTTTAGCATATCATGCAGGAATGGACTCGCAAGTTCGCTCCGAAAATCAAGATAAATTCTTAATGGAAGATGTAGATGTTATAGTGGCAACTATAGCATTTGGTATGGGGATAGATAAACCAGATGTGAGATATGTGATTCACTATGATATACCCAAAAGTTTAGAAGGTTATTATCAGGAAACAGGACGAGCAGGGCGAGATGGAGGAGAAGGAAAATGTATTGTTTTTTATGCAAATAAAGATTTGCTTAAGTTAGAAAAGTTTATGCAAGGCAAGCCTCTTTCGGAGCAAGAAATAGGTAAACAGTTGCTTGAAGAGACGAGGGCGTATGCGGAAACTTCTATGTGTAGAAGAAAATCTCTTCTTCATTACTTTGGAGAAGATTATGTAGAAGAAAATTGTGGAAATTGTGATAATTGTTTAAACCCTAAAAAACAAGTGGAAGCGAAGGAATTATTAATATCGGTTTTAGAAACCGTAGAGATTTTAAATAATAAATTTAAGGCAGATCATATTATAAGTATTTTACAAGGTAAAAGAACTTCAGAAATTATTTCGTACGAACACGATGAGTTAGATGCTTTTGGTTCTGGGAAAGATGAAGATGAAAAAACTTGGAGTGCTGTTATAAGGCAAGCTATGATTGCTGGCTTTTTGGATAAAGATATTGAAAACTATGGATTGCTTAAGCTTACGGCTGAAGGTAAGAAATATCTGAATAATCCTCAGTCTTTTAAAATAGTAAAAGATAAAGATTTTGATGAAGATGACACGGTAGATGAAACTCCTGTTAGAGGAGGTGCTTCTTGTGCGGTCGACCCAGTGTTGTATTCTATGATGAAAGATCTTAGAAAGAAAATATCTAAGAAACTTGGAGTGCCTACTTATGTGATTTTCCAAGATCCATCGTTGGAGGCAATGGCTACAAGTTACCCTATTACTATAGAAGAACTTCAAAATGTGCCGGGTGTTGGCGCAGGGAAAGCAAAACGCTATGGAGAGGAATTTATAGAATTGATTAAGCGTCACGTAGAAGAGAATGAAATAGAGCGTCCTGAAGATTTAAGAGTGCGTACTGTGGCAAACAAATCTAAGCTTAAAGTGTTTGTGGTACAAAGCATCGACCGTAAAGTGGCTTTAGATGATATTGCGGTTACTAAAGGATTAGAGTTTAGTGAACTTTTAGACGAAATAGAAACTATAGTTTATTCTGGTACTCGTATTAACATAGATTATTTCTTGAACGAAATAATGGACGACGATCACATGGAAGATATTTATATGTATTTCAAAGAGTCGGAAACAGATGATTTAGAAGAGGCTATAAATGAATTAGGCGCAGACTATACAGAAGAAGAAATAAGATTGGTTAAGATTAAGTTCTTGTCGGAAATGGCAAATTAATAACGGTAAACTTATAATTTATAACTTTTTCGCAAGTATTTGTTTGAATTGTTTGTTTTGTGTGTGAGTTTTATTTAACTTTGTCGCCGTAAAGCAATATAGATTATGAATAAGTATATAAATACATCACTAAATGTTCTTGATATTCTCCTGCTCCAATACAGAGAGAAGCGAGTTTGGTGTGTATAGATGTGATATATAAATTAATAACATAAATTGAGCCTTCCTCGCTTTTAAGCAGGGAAGGCTTTTTTACTTTAAACAAACAAAAGTTATGGCAGACAGATTATTTATTTTTGACACAACATTAAGAGATGGCGAACAAGTGCCTGGTTGTCAGTTAAACACTATCGAAAAAATACAAGTTGCACAGGCTTTAGAAAATTTAGGAGTTGATGTGATAGAGGCAGGTTTTCCTGTGTCAAGTCCAGGAGATTTTAATTCTGTAGTTGAAATCTCTAAGGCGGTAACGTGGCCAACGATATGTGCACTAACTCGTGCAGTAGAAAAAGATATTGATGTGGCTGCCGAAGCTCTTAAATATGCAAAGAGGAAGAGAATACATACCGGTATAGGAACTTCGCCATACCATATAAAATATAAGTTTAATTCTACCGAAGACGAAATATTGGAAAGAGCTATAGCGTGCGTTAAGTATGCTAAACGATATGTCGAAGATGTTGAGTTTTACTGTGAAGATGCAGGCAGAACAGATAATGTATATCTGGCTAAGGTGGTTGAAGCTGTAATTAAAGCAGGAGCAACTGTTGTTAATATACCTGATACTACAGGTTATTGTCTTCCTACCGAATATGGAGATAAAATAAAGTTTTTGATGGAGAATGTAAATGGTATTCACAATGCTATTTTGTCTACTCACTGTCATAACGATTTAGGAATGGCTACCGCTAATAGTATTATGGGGGTTATGAATGGAGCTCGTCAGGTAGAGGTTACTATAAATGGTATAGGAGAAAGAGCTGGTAATACTTCGTTGGAAGAAGTTGTTATGACGCTTAAAAGCCATAAAGAACTTAATATTGAAACTAATATAAATTCAAAACATATTTATCCTGTAAGCCGAATGGTATCGAGTTTGATGAATATGCCAGTACAACCTAATAAAGCTATAGTAGGACGAAATGCTTTTGCACACTCTTCAGGTATTCATCAAGATGGAGTACTTAAGAATAGAGAAAGTTACGAAATTATAGATCCTAAAGATGTTGGCATTGATGATAATACTATCGCATTAACAGCAAGAAGTGGTCGTGCTGCACTAAATCACAGACTAAATATACTTGGTGTTGAATTAAATCAGGAACAATTAGATAAAGTGTACGAAGAGTTTCTTAAATTAGCCGACAGGAAGAAAGATATTAATGATGATGATGTATTAATGCTTGCTGGCAAAGACAGAGTTGACTCTCATCGTATTAAGTTAGAGTATCTTCAAGTTACTTCTGGTGTTGGTGTTCAGTCGGTTGCGGCTATACGATTAAATATAGCAGGTGAAATTTTTGAATCGGCAGCAGCGGGTAATGGACCTGTTGATGCAGCAATAAAAGCAGTGAAACAAATTATTCACCGTCAGATGGTGATAGAAGAATTTTTAATTCAAGCTATAAATAAAGGAAGTGATGATGTTGGAAAAGTTCATATGCAGGTAGCGCACAATGGTCTTAATTATTATGGATTCTCAGCCAATACAGATATAATAGCGGCTTCGGTTGAAGCTTTTATTGATGCGATTAACAAATTTATAAAGTAAAAATAAATTGTGAAATTATGAATACATTGTTTGATAAGATATGGGATAGTCATATTGTTTCTACAGTTGATGATGGACCAACACAATTATATATCGACAGAATGTACTGTCACGAAGTTACAAGTCCGCAGGCTTTTGATGGGTTAAGAAGAAGAGGGTTAAAGGTGTTTCGTCCAGAAAGAATTACTTGTGTACCCGATCATAATATTCCTACTATTAATCAGGATAAACCAATTAAGGATTCTATATCTAAAAATCAGATAGATACTTTAAGTAAGAATACAGAAGAGTTTGGGCTAACATATTTTCCTATCGGACACCCCAAAAACGGAATTGTTCACGTGGTAGGTCCCGAAACAGGTCTTTCGCTTCCCGGAATGACAATAGTTTGTGGCGATTCTCATACTTCTACTCACGGAGCTATGGGAGCTATAGCTTTTGGTATAGGAACCAGCGAAGTAGAGATGGTATTGGCTACGCAATGCGTATTTCAATCTAAACCGAAAACAATGCGTATTACGGTAAAAGGTAAACTTAAACCTTTTGTAACGGCTAAAGATATGGCATTGTATCTTATTGCTAAGATGACAACTGGTGGAGCTACAGGATATTTTATTGAGTATGCAGGCGAAGCTGTTGAAAATTTATCAATGGAAGGAAGATTAACTTTGTGTAATCTTTCTATAGAGATGGGAGCACGAGGAGGAATGATAGCTCCCGACAATACTACGTTTGAATACATAAAAGGAAAAGAGTTTACTCCTAAAGGAGAAGATTGGGATAAAGCTTTGACTTATTGGAAAACTTTAAAGAGCGAAAGTGATGCTGTGTTCGATAAAGAGATTACCTTTGATGCCGAAGATATAGAACCAATGATAACTTACGGTACTAATCCGGGAATGGGAATTAAAATTAATGATTCTATTCCTAATATTGAGGATATTGAAGACTCGAGTAAACATTCGTTTTCTAAATCTTTAGAATATATGGGGTTCAAAGCTGGAGAAAAGCTAATAGGCAAACCAGTAGATTATGTTTTCTTGGGAAGTTGCACTAATGGTCGTATAGAAGATTTTAGAGCTTTTGCCGAAATAGTAAAAGGAAAAAAGAAGGCAGATAATGTGGTTGTTTGGTTAGTTCCTGGCTCTTGGGCAGTAATTAATCAGATAAAAGAAGAAGGTATTGATAAGATTATAGAAGATGCTGGTTTCGAACTTCGTCAACCAGGTTGTTCTGCTTGTTTGGCTATGAATGACGATAAAGTTCCTGCAGGAAAATATGCCGTGTCTACTTCTAACAGAAACTTTGAAGGACGACAAGGTCCTGGTGCGAGAACTATATTAGCAGGTGCTTATGTTGCCGCAGCGGCAGCTATTACAGGTAAGATAACTGAACCAAAAACAATAAATAATTAAACAATGGAAAAGTTTGTAACGTTATCAAGTAGAGTAGTTCCTCTACCAATAGAAAATGTAGATACTGATCAGATTATTCCTGCTCGTTTCTTAAAGGCTACATCAAAAGAAGGTTTTGGAGATAATCTGTTTAGAGATTGGAGATATGATGAAGAAGATAAACCAATAGAATCGTTTCCTCTTAATAATTCTATATATAAAGGAGAAATATTAGTGGCAGGGAAAAACTTTGGTTGTGGTTCGAGTAGAGAACACGCTGCGTGGGCTATTAAAGGTTATGGTTTTAATGTTGTTGTGTCAAGTTTTTTTGCAGATATATTCAGAAACAATGCAATGAATAACTTCTTATTGCCAGTTGTTGTTTCAGATAAGTTTCTTACAGAAATATTTGAGAGTGTAAATAACAATGCAGAAGCAACGTTAACGGTTGATTTAGAAAATCAAATAATAAGAAATAACGCAACAGGCAACGAAGAATCGTTTGCTATAAACTCTTATAAAAAAGAATGTTTTTTGAAAGGTTTTGACGATATAGACTATCTTTTAAACAATAAAGTTAAAATAGAAGACTACGAAACAAAGCGTAAGTTATAAAGATGCTAAATGATAAAATAGAAATATTAGACACTACTCTGCGAGACGGAGAACAAACCTCAGGGGTTTCTTTTATGTCGTCTGAAAAACTGCATATTGCACGATTGTTATTAGAAGACCTGAATGTAGACAGAGTGGAAATAACCTCTGTTGGTGTTTCGGGTGGAGAACTTAATACAGTTAAAAAAATAGCAGAGTGGGCAAGTGCTAATAATTATATTGATAAGATAGAAGTATTAGGATTTGTTGATGGGGGTAATTCAGTAGATTGGATTAAGTCGACAGGTTGTAAAGTGATTAATCTGTTATGTAAAGGCTCTTTGAAACATTGCGAAGAACAACTTAAGAAAACTCCTGAACAACATCTGGCGGATATAAAGTGTGTAATTCAAAAGGCCGAAGAAGCTAATATTTCTGTAAATGTATATTTAGAAGACTGGTCGAACGGTATGTTGCACTCTCCCGATTATGTTTTCTTTATGATGGATAATCTAAAAGATACTTCTATTAATAGATTTATGCTTCCCGATACTCTTGGGGTGCTTAATCCTCTAAATACAGCAGAGTTTTGTAAAATTATGCTTGATAAGTATCCTCAAACAAAGTTTGATTATCACGCTCATAATGATTACGATTTAGCAGTAGGAAATGTTTTTGCAGCCGTTAAAACAGGAATAAAAGGTATTCATACTACCATTAACGGATTGGGAGAAAGAGCTGGTAATGCACCTTTGGCGAGTGTAATAGCAGTGATTCACGACCAACTGAAAATTAAAACAAATATAAACGAAGATAAACTTAACAAAGTTAGTCGTTTAGTTGAATCGTATTCAGGCATCAGAGTGCCAAACAATAAACCGTTAATTGGCGATAGTGTATTTACTCAGTGTGCAGGTATTCACGCCGATGGAGATAATAAAAATAATCTTTACTATAACGACTTACTTCCCGAACGGTTTGGACGAGAGCGTGAGTACGCTTTAGGAAAGATGTCGGGCAAAGCAAATATAAAGAAAAATCTTGATGCACTTGGGCTCGATTTAGACGAACCATCAATGGCGAAACTTACTAAGCGTATTACCGAACTGGGAGAGAAGAAAGAAATTGTTACACCAGATGATTTACCATATATAATATACGATGTGTTTCATTCAGATGCCGAAAGTAAAATAAAGATACTTAATTATTCTTTATCTTTAGCTAAAGGATCACGTCCTATGGCTAAGGTGAAGATACTTATAGATAATAAAGAGTACGAACAACAAGCTTTTGGTGATGGGCAATTCCACGCATTCAGTAAGGCTTTGTGGAAGATATATGATAATTTAGGTAAAGATAAACCCGAATTAATCGACTATAATGTAGCTATTCCTTCGGGTGGTCGTACTGATGCTTTGGTTCAAACAATTATAACTTGGAGTTTCGATAAAGTGGTATTCAGAACACGAGGGTTAGATGTAGACCAAACTAAAGCAGCTATTAAAGCTACAATAAGAATGTTGAATATAATTGAAAATATGTAATGCAATGAAGATGTTTCTAAAAAACAGTAAGAGAAAGTTGACTATCGCATTGGTAGCTCACGACAGACGTAAAGCCGATATGGTTGATTGGGCTTTGTTTAATGCAGAGAGTTTATCTCTACACAAATTAATATGTACAGGCACTACGGGTGGTCTTATCCAAAATGCTTTTGAAGAAAGAGGAATAGAATCTGAGATAGTAAGAATGAACTCAGGTCCGCTTGGAGGCGATGCCGAGATTGCTGCAATGGTAGTTCGTAAGGAAATAGATTTGGCAATCTTTCTTATCGACGACCTTAACGCTCAACCTCACGAAGCAGATATTCAGATGTTATTGCGTCAGTGTAGAGTACACAATGTACCTATTGCGTGTAACAGATATAGTGCAGATTTAATGATAACAAGTAGTCTTTGGGAGAATGAAGATTATGTTCCTACTGTGCCCCAATATGTTGCGTTTAATAGAGAATAAGAAATAAAAATAGAACAACAATGAAATTAAAAATCGCAGTATTGCCAGGCGATGGTATAGGACCTGAAATAATAGCTCAAGCTCTGAATGTAACAAAAGTTGTTTGCGAAAAATTCAACCATAAACTCGAATACAAAGAGGCTTTAGTAGGAGCATCAGCTATAGATGCTGTTGGTAATCCTTACCCCGAAGAAACTCATAACTTATGTATGGATTCAGACGCTGTATTGTTTGGAGCTATCGGTTCGCCTAAATACGACAACAACCCTTCGGCTAAAGTTCGTCCCGAGCAAGGTTTGTTGGCTATGCGTAAGCAATTAGGACTGTTTGCTAATATTCGACCAGTAACAACTTTTGCATCTTTGTTGCATAAATCGCCTTTGCGTCCTGAACTGATAGAGGGTGCCGATTTTATATGTATTCGTGAACTTATAGGTGGAATATACTTCGGCAAACCTCAAGGTCGTTCTGAAGATGGTAAAACAGCTTACGATTCATCGGTTTATTCGGTTGAAGAAATAGAACGAGTAGTGCGCTTGGCTTTTGGTTATGCTATGAATAGAAATAAAAAGCTAACCATAGTTGATAAAGCTAATGTTTTAGCAACATCTCGTCTTTGGAGAGAGGTGTCTCAACGATTAGAAAAAGACTATCCCGAAGTAACTACCGAATATATGTTTGTAGATAATGCAGCTATGCAAATAGTTCAATGTCCGAAACGTTTTGATGTTATGGTTACTGAGAATATGTTTGGAGATATACTTACCGACGAAGCTTCTGTAATTACAGGCTCATTAGGTATGTTACCCTCTGCATCTATCGGAATACACACTTCTGTATTTGAGCCAATACACGGTTCTTACCCTCAGGCAGCAGGAAAAAACATAGCTAATCCTTTAGCAACTATATTATCGGCTGCCTTAATGTTTGAATATTCTTTTGGGTTAACAAAAGAAAGCGAACTTATAAAAGAGGCGGTAAACAAATCGCTTGCAGAACAAGTTGTAACTGAAGATATTTCGGAAGGAGGAAAGGCGTTTTCAACCTCAGAAGTAGGGGAGTGGATTGTAAATTATATTAAGAACGCATAGTAGTTTGGAGGTTTTCTGGAGACGGGAAACCTCTAACTTTAACTCTATTTTGTAATGTTTAACTGTTTGCGTTTTTTAGCAAACTATATGTTTTTATGTAAGTAAAGACTTTTTGTTAATAACTCAGTGAGTTTCAGAAAAAGCTCAGTGTGCTTTTTAAAAAACTCGGTGTCTTGAGCCCTTAAACTAACTAAGTTTGACATCAAAACTCACTGAATTTTCACTTAAATACACAAAAAAAGCAGCTAAGAATTGTCTTTTAGCTGCTTTTTGCTTTTTGGTTACACAAAGATACAATATTTTAGGGCGTTTGTCAAGAGCTTATTAACATCTGTTAGTATATCGTATTTCCTAAGGTAACTATTCAGTCCCCCTGTAGGCAATGCTTCGCTCGCCATACGGTTAGCGTTAACTTTTAACTTGTGCGAAGCACACTGAAATGTAAAGCTTAAAGTAATGGAAGAAAACAAATCTCTACTTGAATTGATAAAAAATAAAGCTGTCTGATAAAACTTTTTCTATTTCGCCTAAATTCTCGACATTATCTCTACTTACTTATTTCTACAAGACTGCACTTCTTTCTGTTATTTTGATATTATCGACTCTTTGCTTAACCTTCAGAGCGGAGCAAGAGTGTAAGCAAGTTACCCCTATAGTCAACTATCTGTAATTCCTTAACTCTCGGAGAAGAGCATAAAAGTGAGCGAGTGGACAAATGGGCGGCTCTATCACTCTTATGAAACACTTTGCCGCTCTCAGTAGAACACCCTCGTTGTTCTTAGTAGATGGGCGAGCAGGTTGTTACTATATACCCCTTGTTGCTCTTATTAGATAGGCGAGCTGTTTCTTAGTAGATACCCGATGCCTCTCTTAGTAGAACCACCTCGTCTTTCTACTTAAAGCACCCTGTCTCTCTTAGTAGAGACACCTCGCCTTTCTACTAAGAGAGAGAAGGGGTCTCTTAGTAGAGAGGAGACCCTAAGTGAAGCTTTTATTTTGGCGCTTTATAAAGTGCTGTATTTGAGGTTGTTTATTCTTGTCAGATAAGGTTCGGAATAGAAAAAAATAGCAATAAAAGAATATTTTTACTCGTCATACGGCTATGCAAATATTACCCTTTGGGTAGATGGTAGAGTCGCTTTGCGCTAACTTATATTTTACAAACCAACGTGCTCTTTTAGTCGTACTTCGGGAGCCTGATTATCCAAATCTTTGTAGGCTTCGGAGTAATTCCATATAACTTTATCACTATGTGATTGTTCGTTGTTTCGGACTTCTACTATATTCTCGCCTTCTTTCAGTTTAACATTTTCGAAGATGTAATGAACGTTGGTGTAACCTTGTTTGGGGTTGGAAATCTCTACTCCATTTACGAAAAGCTTTGGGGTTCCGACATTAGAATAAACGGTTATAGGAGTTATTTCATTACCTCTATTAGTAACCCTTCGTTGCGTAATGTACAGAACGGGCTCTTTGCTCCAATTAGCTTTATACCAATAAAACGGATCTTTCTTTGTTTTACGGTCGAATGTAACTAAGCCTTTCATATTTCGAGCTTCTACTTGTCCTTGAGAAGACATAGGAGTAGCAAAATCGAAAGTGTTCCAGATGTAAGAAGCCAAAAGAAAAGGGTGTTTGGAAATAACATTCCAGTGCTCTTCGTGGAAACGAGTAGCAAACGACTCGTTGTAATCTTTGTCGAACCCACAACAATCGCCACGATTAGAAACAACTTCTTTTTGTTGATTTATGTTGGCTTCTGTTCCATATTCGGAGAAGATAACTTTATGGTCTTTGAATTTTACTTCGGCTCGTTCTACCCAAGTCTGAAGACTGTCTAAAGTTCCGTTATACCAGCCAAAATATTGGTTTATTCCTTGTATATCGGTATTGTTGTTCACTGGGTGGTCGATTACATTGTAGCCGCTAACCTGAACAGAGTAGCGATATGGGTCTTCCGACTTTGCCAAATCGTTAAGCTCAGAAGTTAAAGCAACGGTATATTCGTGTGGACGATAAACTTCGTTGTGTAATCCCCAAACATAAATCGAAGGGTGATTGTAGTTTTGGCGAATAAGTTCTGTTAATTGTTGCTTAGCATTATCTCTTTCTTCTGTAGTAACACGGTTGACGAACGGTATCTCTGCCCAAATCATAAAACCTATACTGTCGCATTTCGAGTAGAAATATTCTGATTGTTGGTAGTGGGCTAAGCGAATTGTTGTAGCTCCAATTTCTTTTATAATATCCAAATCAATGTCGTGTTCTGCGTTTGTTAGTGCACTACCTAATTGCCACCAATCTTGATGACGGCAAACTCCATACATCGGAACTTTCTTTCCGTTAAGATACATACCATCGCTTGCAACAAGCTCAAAGTTTCGTATGCCTAAAGGCTGAATAACTTCGTCAATAAGAGTGTTGTCTTTTATAATTCGTGCCGAAACTTTATATAGATAAGGGTTTTCTAAACCTTGCCATAAGTGTGGACGGTTTAAAGTTATATTATGAATAACATTTTTACGTCCTTGAGGAGATAAATAAACATCAGATGTTTTACTGTAGACAACAGCATTATCCATATCGTATATAATAGTGTTTACGGTAACGGAGTCTTTCTGTCCTGTTTTGTTGTCAATCTTTATTTTAACACTTACATCTGCCGATTTAGGAGAAACGTTTTCTTGAGTTATATAAATTCCGGGTGAGGCATAGTCAGTAACGGCTATATTTATCTTGTTGGTAATTATTAAATCAACAGGACGATAAATTCCTCCATAAACACCAAACAATCTGTGATTAACAGGGACAATGTCGGGTCGCGAACTATTGTCTACCTTTACCATTATCTCATTTTCTTCTCCATATTTAAGAAGAGTGGAAATATCTACAGCGAAAGCCGAATATCCTCCTTTGTGTTTGTCGGCAATAGCTCCGTTTACATAAACTTCGGCAACAGAAGCAACTCCTTCAAAACGAAGAAAAACTCTTTTCTCTTTGAGCTCAGCAGAGGGAGTATAGCTTTTCTTATAGAAGGCAACTCCTTCGTAAAAGTCGTTACGCTGAGTTTGCATATCAATATTGTTCCAAGTATGAGGAATATTTACTTTTTGCCACTCTGTATATGCTTCGTTATTTCCTTTCTTAAATAACCAGTCGTTATTGAAAGAGATAATAGTTCTGCTGTCTGTTGAATTAATTTGTACTGTATTTATTGATGATTCGCACGAATGTAATAAGATTAAAAATAGTGCTAATAGAATTAAGTAGACATTTGAGATTTTCATATGATAAACCAAATTATGTTATTCAGGTAATAAAAATATCAAGACAAAGGTAACTAAAAAGAATAAAGTAACTCAGTCATTTTGTCGCAATCTAAACAATGGTAAACAATTTGTTGTTTTTTAGTTATAAGTTAAACCGCAAAATTAAGGAGAAATACATTTATGAACTCTAAAATTAATAACAAATCAATGGAAGAGGCTTACCAATCTTTGTCGAAGTATGCTATTAATCTTAACGAACGAGCAAGGCAAGGTAAGTTAGACCCAGTTATAGGTCGAGATGAAGAAATTCGACGTGTGTTGCAAATACTAAGTAGGCGAACAAAGAATAACCCAATATTAATAGGAGAGCCAGGTGTTGGTAAAACCGCTATTGCTGAAGGTTTGGCTCACCGTATAATACGAGGAGATATACCCGAAAATCTAAAGAGTAAACAAATTTATTCTTTAGATATGGGAGCTCTGATAGCAGGGGCTAAGTATAAGGGAGAGTTTGAAGAAAGACTTAAATCTGTAGTGAATGAAGTTATCGGGTCTGATGGAGAGATTATTCTTTTTATCGACGAGATACATACTCTGGTTGGTGCTGGCGGTGGCGATGGAGCAATGGACGCAGCCAATATTCTAAAGCCTGCTTTGGCTCGAGGAGAGCTTAGGGCTATAGGAGCTACTACTCTTAATGAGTATCAAAAATATTTTGAGAAAGATAAGGCTCTTGAGCGTCGTTTTCAACAAGTGCTTATTGATGAACCTAACGAAATAGATGCCATATCTATACTGAGAGGTATTAAAGAAAAGTATGAAAATCACCATAAAATACGTATCAAAGATGATGCTATTATAGCTTCTGTGCAGTTGTCGAGTAGGTATATTTCGGATAGATATTTGCCCGACAAGGCAATCGACTTGATGGACGAGGCGGCAGCAAGGCTTCGTATGCAAGTAGACTCGGTTCCAGAGGTATTAGATGAGATTACTCGTAAAATTACACAGCTCGAAATTGAGCGTGAAGCTATTAAGAGAGAAAAAGACGGCAATAAATTAGAAACATTAAACAAGGAAATAGCCGATCTTAGAGATGAAGAATCTAAACTTAAAGTTAAGTGGGAGTCGGAAAGGAATATAATAAATAAGATTCAGCAAAATAAGATAGATATTGAAAATCTTAAATATCAGGCCGACAAAGCAGAACGAGAAGGCGATTATGGAAAAGTAGCCGAAATACGTTATGGCTTGCTTAGAAAGAAAGAGGAAGAGATTGAAGCGTTTCAGCAAGAGCTTAATGGAATGCAGGGGCAAGATGCTATGATCAAGGAAGAAGTAGATTCTGACGATATAGCAGAGGTTGTTTCTCGTTGGACGGGAATTCCTGTTGGTCGTATGTTGCAGAGCGAGTCTGATAAACTTCTTCATTTGGAAGAAGAATTGCATAAACGAGTTGTTGGACAAAATGAAGCTATAGCGGCAGTGTCTGATGCAATACGTAGAAGTCGTGCTGGTTTACAAGACCCCAAGCGTCCTATTGGTTCTTTTATATTTTTAGGAACTACAGGGGTTGGAAAAACCGAGTTGGCAAAAGCTTTGGCTGAGTATCTGTTTAATGATGAGAATATGATGACGCGTATTGATATGAGTGAGTATCAAGAAAAGTTTAGTGTTACTCGTCTTATAGGTTCTCCTCCAGGATATGTGGGGTATGACGAGGGTGGTCAGCTTACAGAGGCTGTGCGCCGTAAACCTTACTCGGTTGTTTTGTTTGATGAGATAGAAAAAGCTCACCCTGATGTATTTAATATATTACTTCAGGTGCTTGATGATGGACGATTAACAGATAATAAGGGTAGGGTAGTGAATTTCAAAAATACTATCATTATAATGACGTCTAATCTTGGTTCGGCTCTTATTCGAGAAAGCTTTGAGAAGATAAATAAGAATAATAAAGACGAAATAGTAGATCAAACAAAGCAAGATGTTTTAGAACTGCTTAGAAAAACTATTCGTCCAGAATTTCTCAATCGTATAGATGAAATAATAATGTTTACACCTTTAGATGAGGCAGAAATAAAGGAAATAGTATTCCTTCAGCTAAATGGAGTTAAAACCTTGTTAGCGTCTAACGGTATAGAACTTGAATTTACAGATGATGCTGTGTCTCTTATTGCAAAAGAAGGGTTCGACCCTCAATACGGAGCTCGCCCTGTAAAGAGAGTTATTCAAAGTCAGGTGCTTAATCCTCTATCTAAAGATATTATATCTAATAAAATACAGAGAGAAAAGAAGATTGTTATAGATGTTAAAGATGGAGAGTTAAGAGTTTTCAACTCTTAACTCTTTGTAATACCACTCAATAGCTTCTTCAAGTCCTGCTTTTAGCGAGTATTGAGGATTATATCCAAGCAATGTTTTTGCTTTATCTATACAGGCAAGCGAATGAGGTATGTCGCCTAAACGATTAGGTCCGTAAAGAGTTTCTATATTGTTTATCTCAGTGTCGTATTTGCTGAGATAAAGTTTTAAGTAGTTAATTAATTGATTAAGCGTAGTGCGTTCTCCGAATGCAGTATTGTATACAGTGTTTATAGCTTGGGGATTATTGGTTGATAGAGCTAACATATTCATCTGTATTACATTTTTTATGTAAGTGAAGTCACGCGAAAACTCACCATCACCATTAACAACAGGCGATTCGTGCATTATAAGTTTCTTGATAAACAGAGGAATTACAGCAGCATAAGCTCCGTTGGGGTCTTGTCGCTTCCCAAAAACATTGAAATATCTTAAGCCGATACACTCAATGTTGTATGTTTTGGAAAAAACATCAGCATATAATTCGTTAACATACTTAGTTATAGCGTAAGGAGAGAGAGGTTTGCCTATAACATCTTCTACTTTTGGTAGTGATTCCGAATCGCCATAAGTAGAAGAACTGGCAGCATACACAAAGCGTTTAACTTTAGCATCGCGAGCGGCAACCAACATATTAAGAAAACCCGATACATTCACCTCATTACTTGTTATCGGGTCTTTTATTGAACGAGGAACCGAGCCTAAGGCAGCTTCGTGAAGCACATAATCTACTCCCATACAGGCTTTATGGCAATCATCAATGTTACGAATATCGCCAATGATAAGTTTGAAATTAGGATTACCTAAGATAGTTGTTATGTTTTCGGATTTACCAGTAGAAAAGTTATCTAAGCAGACTACTTTGTTGCCCGATTCTAATAAAAATTCGCAAAGGTTAGAGCCAATAAAACCAGCTCCTCCAGTTACTAATACAACTTTGTTCTTTATCATACTGCTTGTGTTGTTAGGATAAAACACAAAGATATAATAAAATAATAAACAGGTAGCTTATTTTATCTTTAGAACTTGTAAAACCCGAATATTTCTTGTAAGTTTGTGAGTTGAAAATAATTAAACAAACAATATAACAAATGAAATTCTTAGTATCGTCAAATTTATTATTAAACCATCTACAGACAGTAGGTAGAGTTATAGCTTCTAAAAATTCAGTGCCAATCTTAGATTGTTTTTTGTTTGAGTTGCAAGGTAATCAACTAAGCATAACTGCTGCCGATTCGGAAACTCGAATGACTACCTCTATTGAAGTAAACGAAGCCGAAGGAACTGGAGTTCTTGCAATACAAGCAAAAAACTTATTAGATTCATTAAAAGAGCTTCCAGAACAACCTATCAGTTTTGAAGTTGGAGATGACAACTTAGAAGTTGTTATACATTACGAAAATGGTAAATATAACTTTGTAGCACAAGATGGAAGTGAATATCCTCAGGTTAAATCATTAGATGACAATGCTTCTAAATTAGTAATAGAGGCGCAAGATTTATTGTCGGGCATTACAAGAACTGTTTTTGCAAGTGGAGATGATGAGTTACGTCCTGTAATGAACGGTGTTTACTTTGATATAAATCCAGATACTATAACCTTTGTAGCCTCAGACGGTCATAAATTAGTTCGTTTTACAAATAATAAAGTTAAAAGCGAAGAGAAATCTTCATTCATACTTCCTAAAAAACCAGTAAACCTATTAAAAACAGTTTTGCCAAAGGAGAACGGCGAAGTAACAATAGGCTTCGATGCTAATAATGCCTATATAACAATGGAGCGTTTTGTAATTATTTGTCGACTTATAGAGGGTAGATACCCTAATTACAATAGTGTTATTCCTCAAGATAATCCTTATAAAGTATTGATAGACAGAGTTAGTTTTCTTAATGCTCTTAAGCGTGTAAGTGTATTCTCTAATCAGGCAAGTAGTTTAATAAAATTAAATATATCGGAAAATAGTGTGTTTATATCTGCTCAAGATATGCATTTTGCAACATCGGCAGAAGAAACAGTTGCCTGTATCTATGATGGAGCAGCAATGAGCATAGGTTTCAAAGGTACTTACTTGATAGAGATATTAGGTAATATATCCTCGCCGGAGGTTTATTTAGAGTTGGCAGACCCATCTCGTGCTGGTCTTATCCTTCCATCAGAGAACGAAGAAAATGAAGATCTTCTTATGTTGTTGATGCCTATAATGCTTAACGATTAATTATGAAACTTAATCTAAAGAATCCGATTGTTTTCTTTGATCTTGAAACAACTGGTATAAATATCGTTACAGATAGAATAGTAGAAATATCTTACCTTAAGGTTTATCCTAACGGAGAAGAAGAGTCGAGAACTCGTTTGATTAATCCAGAAATGCCTATACCTGCACAGTCTACTGCTGTGCACGGTATTACAGATGAAGATGTAAAAGATGCGCCAACATTTAAGTCGATAGCAAAATCGTTGGCGGCAAATATTGAAGGTTGTGATTTGGCAGGCTATAACTCTAATAGATTTGATATCCCATTATTAGCCGAAGAGTTTTTAAGAGCCGACGTTGATATAGATTTGATGAAGCGTAAATTTGTTGATGTTCAGACTATATTTCACAAGAAAGAACAACGAACTCTATCAGCTGCTTATAAATTCTATTGTGATAAAGATTTGGAAAATGCTCATAGCGCAGAAGCCGATACTAAGGCTACTTATGAGATCTTAAAATCGCAGTTGGATATGTATTCTGATTTAGAAAATGATATTGCTTTCCTTGCTGAGTTTTCGGCTTTTGGTAATAACGTAGATTTTGCAGGACGCATTGTTTATAACGACAAAAAACAAGAGTGTATCAATTTTGGCAAATACAAAGGGCGTTTAGTAGAAGAAATTCTTAGAGAAGACCCTGGTTACTATGGCTGGATTATGGGAGGAGACTTCCCCTTGCATACTAAAAAAGTATTGACGAATATCAAACTTAGAGCAGCATTCAATAATAAATAGGGGTATACTTTGTATTGTAGCCAATTATAGAGTATAGGTTTTGTTAGATATATTATGAAAAAGAGATTGGTATTTGTATTTTTATTATTAGTGCCAGTAGTTGGTGCTCTATTTCACACTTGTTGTCCTTGTGACAAAGAGACGCAACACGAATATTATTCGCATAAAACAATGTTTCTCAAAAATCTGGATAATAGTGGTGAGTATGTGATAGAATCGGAATCGTCTCAACTAAATAAAAATGCTTATGGAATCCGTCTTTGTCTGGAGAGAGAGGTAATTGTTGCAACTTATTCAAAAAGACAATTCAACTCTATGTTTATTCAATCGGCTTACGCAACGAGTTGTGTCTGCCCGCCAGAATTTATTAATCACCCAATAGATAGTATTGTGTCTATAAAGATAATCACAGTCAACGACTTTGATAATCAATATTTAGAAAATTCAGATGTTACTGATTGCTTTAGGATTGCAGGGTCATTTTCGGAAGTAGACGATTATGTAGCGGGTATGCAGTATGATTATACTTATGATTATGCTGATAATTTTGAGTATTATGGTAGGAACATAGAATTAGACTTCTTGCTTATGATTCCACCCAAAGCAAATAACAAACAACAATTTGAGGTGCAACTTATCTTATCTGATGGGCGTATCTTAAAACAACAAACCCTTGAAATAGAATTATTGTGAAAATTAAACTACTTCTTGTGTTTTCCTTGTTTGGGGTGTTTGTAACCAATATTTACGGACAAGATTCTCTTGCCTATAAATCAAAATGGCAAATTAGAGTCCTTGCTGGTGTTAACCTTCCTATAACTAAAATATCACAAGGTGCTGAAACTGATAATTTGATACAGTTTGATAATTCTTCATTCTATCTACAACCTGTAAGTATTTCTTATTTTTTCAGTAAACATTGGGGCGCGGAATTTAGTGCGCAAGGAAGTATTTCTCGTAAATCAAGAAATAGAAGTGATAGATTTACAAACGATATGCAAACGCAATATGGTGAGATGTTTTATGTAAGAGCAAACTCAACTGGTAGCCCTGATTCTGACTTGTTTTTGTCAGATATTTTTTCGGAAATGTGTCTTTTGGGTGTAATCTACCGACTTGAAACCGACAAGTATTATGTGTATCCGAAATTTTCAATGGGTTTGACTTCTTTTGCAATAGATAGTGGTGATGTGAATTTGAAAGAGAAGAACTCTAATAATGAATTTAGGGTTTGTTATTCCGGTGAGGGTAAACTTTTAAAAGAATATTTCACACTTGCTCCTTCGGTTTCCTTTGGTTATAAGATTTCAAACCGATTTTTCCTCAATGCAGATATAATGTTCTCATACTACCACTCGAACTTTGTGTATAATAAGGAAACCAAAAATTTATTCACGAATGAAAAAACAGTTGAGACTTTTGGCTATAAAAAAGGTATCTCAACTTTGAGTTTAGGTTTGGGTTTTATATTTGTACTGAAATAAATAAGAAAAGTATTTCTGTGTGTTATTGATTTATATAGTTGTGTAGCAATAATATTGATTTTTTGTCGAATAAGTAGTAAAAAAATAATATCTTTGCACCAAAACTTAATAAATAACATAAAATTCTTATAATTATGAGCAAGAGCAATTCCGCAAACATAAAATTTTATAGCGGAGAAGATATTCCTTTGGAATTACATAAAACCCGTGTAGTGCAGAAATTACACTTAGTTCCTATCGAACGTCGTTTAGAGGCTTTACACGAAGGAGGCTTCAATACGTTCCGTTTAACAACGAAAGACGTATTTCTTGATATGCTTACCGATAGTGGAACTAATGCAATGAGCGATATGCAGCTTTCAGCAATGATGCACGCTGATGATGCTTATGCAGGTTCTCAAAGTTTTGAACGTTTACAAAAAGCTGTGGAAGATGTATTAAGAAAAAAATATCTTCTTCCTGTACACCAAGGACGTGCAGCTGAAAATATTCTTAACTGTGCTTATGTTCGCAAAGGTTCTTTAATTATAACTAATTACCACTTTACAACATTCCTTGCTCACGTTACTCAATATGGAGGAAGAATTGAAGAATTGTTATATCCAGAGGCATATAATATTCAATCAACTCACCCATTTAAGGGTAATATGAATATAGAGAAATTAGTTGAAGTGATAGAGAAATTCACCCCAAAGAATATTCCTTTTATCAGAATGGAGGCTTCAACTAACCTTATTGGAGGTCAACCTTTCTCTGTTCAGAACTTGCGAGATGTAAGAGCAGTAGCAGATAAATATGGTATCAGATTAGTTTTAGATGCAAGTTTATTAGGCGAAAATGCATATCTTGTTCTTCAAAGAGAAGAAGAGTTTGCAAATTCTACAATGGAAGAAGTTATCTCTACGATGACTGGTTTGGCTGACATAGTGTATTTCTCAGCTCGTAAATTAAGTTCTTCTCGTGGTGGTGGTATTTGTACTAATGATTTAAGTATATATAGAGAATTAGAAGCTTTGATTCCTCTATTCGAAGGATTCCTTACTTATGGAGGTATATCTGTTCGTGAAATAGAATCGATGGCTGTTGGTTTGTATGAAACTTTAGATGAAACAATGATTTGTCAGAGTCCTAAGTTTATAGAGTATTTGGTAAATACACTAACAGCTAATGGTGTGCCTATGGTAACACCTCCAGGAGTATTAGGAGCTCACGTAGATGCAATGCAAGTATGTTCGCATATACCTCAAAACGAATATCCAGCAGGAGCTTTAGCTGCAGCGTTCTACCTAATATCAGGTGTTAGAGGTATGGAGCGTGGTACAGTTTCTAATCAGAGAGATGAATACGGTAATGAAACTTTAGCTGATATGGAATTGTTGCGTTTGGCTGTTCCAAGACGTGTATTTACTCTGTCTCAGATTAAATATGTAGCAGACCGTATGACTTGGCTTTATGAAAATCGTAATTTAATTGGTGGACTTAAGTTTGTTTACGAACCACCTGTGTTGCGTTTCTTTATGGGAGGCTTAGCTCCGATAGGTGATTGGCCAGAAAAACTAATAGCTAAATTTAGAGAAGATTTTGGCGATTCACTATAATACAACTAAGAACTAAGAGTGAAGAACTAAGAGTTGGCGCAAAGCGACCCTAATACGCTTCGCGTAAACTCTTAGTTCTTCACTCTTAGTTCTTCACTCTCTTCAGAGATAACCTCGTTCATCAATACATCGTGTTCTTCTCTTGGAACTTTGTCGAGTATTTGAAAATCGAAACATATTCCTATTTTGTAGGTGTTTGCATCAGACAATAGTTTGTCATAAAAACCTTTACCTCTTCCTAATCTGCCGCCTTCTTTGTCGAAGGCTACTCCCGGAACTACCACAACATCAATGTTGGAAATAGATTCTTCTTCTGAATTACAGTCGGGTTCGAGGATAGAGTATTTACAGTCGGCTTTCAGTTGTTCTATTCCTGTAAATTTGCGAATTAATAAAGTGTCGTTATTAATTACAGGTAAGAATATATTCTTGCTTTTTGATAATTCTATAATGAAGTCGTGAGTGTAGACTTCATCACTCATAGACCAATAACAAAGAATATTATTAGCTTTGTTTATTCTTGAATTGCTTTTTAATATATCTATAATTCTATGAGATTTACTGATTAGTTGGTCGTTAAACTCTTTTTTCTTATTAGATATATATTTTCTTATCTCGCGTTTCAAGATGAAATTACATTAAATTGTTTTAAGAAAATCTTCGCGACAAGGCGAGAATATGTCTATAAGCGTTCCTTCTTCAATACAAGTTACGCCGTGTGGGATATTAGGTTCAGCATAAAAACCATCACCTTCTTTTAAGGTTTCTTTTTCTCCATTAATTTCTACTTCAAAAATTCCTTTAGCTACATAGCAGCCCTGAGTATGAGGGTGGGTGTGTATTGCCCCTATGGCTCCTGTTTCGAACATTACTTTTACAACAGTGATGTCATTGTCGTAAGCTACAAATTGACGAGTCGCACCTTCGCCTGCTGGATATGTTTTTTCTTCTTTAGCTATGAAAAACTTTTTACTTTGCATACTTTATTTCTTTGATTAAATAGATATTGTAAAACGCATTGCCCCTTTGGGGATTAAATGTGTTCTATATTTTGTAAATGTATTTTGTTTAGAGATTGAGAGCGAGCATATTCCATTATACCCTTAAGATGTTGAGTAATCATACTTACGGCAGCATCTTCGTCTTTGTTTCTTATGTACTCTAATAATAAACGATGCTCAACGGCAGCTATAGAACGTTTAGGTGTATCGCAGACATTCCAAAACTTACGATAATTTGTCATAAGGTCTGGAGTTATAATTAACATCATTGATTTAAGTACGGTATTTTTAGACGCTTCAGCTATCTGTCTGTGAAAACTCAAATCTTCTTCTATGGCGGGAATGCCAGTGTTTATTTTCTTTTCGTAAGCATTAACGTGAAACTCTATTTTGTGCAAATCTTTCTCGGTGCGACGCTTACAACTTAGTCTTACAACATTAGTCTCTAATATTAAGCGAGTTTCAGCCAGCGAATACAAATCGTAACTTTCTATTTCGAGAGCATCTTGAATAAGAGTTTCAAGATCAGAAACGTCGAGTCCGGCAACAAAGGTGCCTATTTGTGGAAATGTTTTTAGTATTCCGTAAAACTCTAAACGTTTAATAGCCGTTCTTACGTGAGTTCGACCTATACCGAAGTTATCGGCAAGCTTTCTTTCGGAAGGAAGCTTGTCGCCAGGATTTAGCAATCCTTTGCTTAATTGCTCCTTTATTTGTTTGATAATTAAATCAACTGGATCTTCGGAGTTGTTTGTCTTGTTTTCTGCGGCTTTCAATAACATATTTGTTTTTCTCGATCAATTTACCTTATAACTTTACACGATGATACAAATTTACATAAAAATATTCTATTTATACATTAGCCGAATTAAATAATTTAAATTGTGATTAAATAAGTTGTGTATAATGCACAAAGCCTCCCGTTTGAGAGGCTTTGTTGTTGTGTTTTTTTTCTTGTGTCTTTTAGTTTAAATGATATACGAAGATAACAGGGTTTTCGTAATTGTCGTCACCGATAGCTGTTAATTTAGTATCGCCGATAACAACGTCACTCATAAAATCATCAAATTCTTTTATCTTCATAATCTTCAAGTTGTACGGATAATCCCAAGCGTATAAACAATTGTTTGAATAAACCATAGATTTTGTTGCAGGGAAGAAGCGGATTATTTGATCTACATATTTCTCGCCCATATATGTATACATTCTGCCAATGGAATTATAGGTGTATAAAAAAGATATATGTTTGTCTTTTTCGAAAACACACCATACGTAAGGCAATGGATTTGACATTCGCTCTTCGAAAGTTATATCCGGTATGCCTTTTTCGGTATAAAACTTCATTATTTTCTCTTTGTTGTTATAGTCTAATTCAAAAAACGGCTTGAATAATCCATCTTCAAATACAAAAATACAATCATCACCAGGCGATTGAAAATAAAGTTTCCCATAAACAGAATAGAAAACGGGAGATGAATCTATAATATCAGCACTCATTCCTTCTCTTTTTATTAATTCAGTAATATTTCCCGAATTAATATCATAGCTTTTTACACTTCGGTCTCTGTGATTGTAAAACAGAAGATTATTGTCGTGCTTAGTCATTCTGTCAGCATAGAAATCAACAGTAACAGCCTCTCCTTTAATGTTTAAGTTTAAGTCGGTTGTTATTATTTTAGGAGGTAGGCAATATATTGATACTTCTTTAGCTATTGAGTCTACAACAAAGTCCCAAATTTCGATATACTCATCAGGTCCTCCGCCTATTTTTTGAAATTTGTTGATAGGCTTCCCGTCTTTATCATACAAATACAATGCTTTAGACTTTTTTGAATCCAAAATATAATAGTTTGTACCTACAGGAATTATCTTTGAAATATCTCCGACCAGATAATCTTCTGTCTCCTGAAGCGGAATAAGTTCAATTTTCGAAAACATTTCGCTACCAGCGGTTAGATAATTAACGCTTTCTTCTATGAATACTTGATCTGAATCTTTTTCAATACGGTTGTTGTTGCAAGATACAAAAGCAGTAACAGTAAGTAATATTAATAAAATACTCTTTTTCATAATGCCTATATTTATAATTTTAACGTGAGTTCGATATAAGAAATTCGATAAAAAATTAGCATAACAGCTAAAGATTGATTATATTTATGGTACTGAATTACAAACAATTAATCA